>NZ_LJGW01000644.1 GCF_001751255.1 Streptomyces nanshensis
CGCCGCAGGGACGAGAGGGCCGCGGACTCCCCTACGGCACCGCGCCGTTCGCCCCGCGCGGCGCACCCCGCACGGGACGCGACGACCCGCGCCGCCGAGGCCGACGGGACGAACGCCCGCGTATGGGACACCGCCTGAGCGCGGCCGTCCGCGGGGCCTCCCGCCTGCGACGCGAGGGGCCGCGGGGACGAATCGCCACCTCTCGCCACCAACCCCTCCCCCACCCCCACAGACTCTTGTCACAGGCTGCGCTCATGCTGGCGTTCCCCGCCCGTTTGCGCTGGACTACGGAACGACCGCCCATGACTTCGGCGCCCCGTCCGGCGCCGGCCCGTGCGTGAAGCACTCGTCCCGTGACCCGCGATCCCGCAGCGGCCACGGAGGCCGCGAACCGCCGGGAGACGATCAGGGGGATACGGATGGATTGCGTACGCCTGACAGATGCCGAACTGCTCCGTCTCATACGGGAAGGGGGAGAGCCCTACTTCTCAGCGCTGCACGAGCTGGAACAACGACACTTCCACCCCGTACGGAGCTTCGCGTCCGCCTGCGCCGTCCACGCGACGGCCGCCGACGACATGGCGTACGAGGCGTGGCAGGAGGCCCTGCGGCAGCGGGTGAACGGCAGCGTGACCGGCGCCGTACGCCCCTGCGTGCTCTCCTCGGTGCTGCGCACCGCCTCCGCCTGGGTGCGCGGCTCCCAACGTCCCCTGGTGAACCGGCGGTTGGCCGACTGGATCGACGCCAACGGCCCGGTGATGCTGCTGAACACCGCGACCGCCGGATTCCGGCGCCCCTCGCTGGTGGCCCGCGCGTACGCGAACCTGTCGTACCGCAGCCAGACGATCGTGTGGCACCGGGCGGTCGAGCACGAAGGCAGCGCGCTCACCGGCCGGTTGACCGGTGTGAACCCGGCCGAGGTGCCGGAGATGACCGGTCCCGCGCAGGGCGAGCTGTACTACAGCTACATCCAGGTCCTCCAGGACGCGATCCCGTACGAGTGCCGTCCGTACCACCAGTTGCTGCTCGCGTACGTCGACGGGCACTCCGGTGAGACCTCCACCGCACTGACCCCGCATCTGGAGCAGTGCCGCCGCTGCGCCCAGGCCGTCTCCGACCTCGGGCGGCTGCGGCACGACTGCGGCGCGCTGCTGGCGGAGTCGCTGCTGCCGTGGGGCGGGGCGGAGTACGCCGCCGGTCTGATCACCGCGGACAGCACCGAGGACCGGACCACACAGCAGTTCTTCATGCCGGGGACGCCGGGCAGTCCGGGACCGGCCGCGCCGCCGGCGCAGAGTGCGCCCTTCCCCGCCGTGCCGGGGATGCCGGGGATGCCCGGCGCACCGGGTGAGACACCCGGAACGCCGCATCCCGCGCAGCTCTTCCCCTCGCCGCCGCACGGACCCGCGCCCGCGCAGCCCGCACTTCCGGCGCTGCCCGCCGCCTTCCAGCCCGCCGGGGTCGAGCCCGGCGGATTCGAGCCCGCCGTCTTCCGGCCGGAGAGCCCCCTGCCCGCCTTCCCCACCGCGAGCAGGAGCGTCGCCGGTCCGGCGATGGCCGGCAAGGGACGCCACGCGGCGGCGGACGTCGACGGCAACGGCCTGCCGGGCAAGGGCAGAAGACGCACCGACCTGGTCGTGAAGAGTGCGGCGGTCGCCGGCGTCTGCGCCGTCGCCGCCGCTTTCGCCGTCGTGGGGCCCTTCGACGACGACGACACCGAGCCGCAGGCCCAGAAGCAGGGCAAGCAGCAGGGCGAGGCACCGGCGGCGACGCCCAAGGTCGCGCCGACGTCCAGCTCGCCGAGCCCCACGAAGTCGGACAAGGCCACGGCACGGCCCAAGCCGACGGCCACCAAGACCCGTCCCGAGCCGAAGCCGACGCCGACCCGTACGGCCCGGCCGTCCGTCAAGGGCGCGAGCGTCGCATGGCTCTTCAACGACGTGGACGGCGACGGCGTGACGCCCGACAGCTCGTCCAACAACCGGGCCGGCACGCTCTTCGGCGCCTCCCGGCCGACCCCCACCAAGGGCGGCGGACTCGCCTTCGACGGGCAGCAGTTCGTGGCGTCGAGCGGACCGCTGATCAACACCAGCGGCAGCTTCTCCGTCTCGGCACGCGTGAAACTGAACCGTACGGACGTCTCGCAGACGGTCGTGAGCCAGGACGCCTCGGACTCCAGCGGCTTCTCCCTCCAGTACGACGCGGACGAGAAGCGGTGGGAGATGCGGATGCCGACGTCCGAGTCGGACCCGGCGGACGCCGACGGCGACGAGGCCGTCTCGGTCTTCCAGCCCAGGGCCGGCCAGTGGACGCAGCTCACCGGCGTCTACGACGACGAGAACGACCAGCTCCGGCTGTACGTCGACGGCCGGCTCAACTCGACGGCCGAGCACGAGGACGACTTCGAGTCGGACGGCATCTTCGCGGTGGGCCGCGGACTGTCGGACAACAAGTTCTTCCAGGGGCTCCAGGGAACGGTCGACGAGGTACGGGCCTTCGACCGTGCGCTGTCGACGGCCGAGGCGAGGACGCTGGCGCGCAAGTCCTGACGTACGTCCTGGACGGCTTTGCCCCCCTTCGAGTGGCGTGGCCGAAGGACCTCTCGTCACGCTCCGCTCACATCGCTAGCCTCCGGGGAACGCTGCGTCATGCAGCCGACGACGACCGGGGGTTGACGATGGGGAAGCACCGAGGGAAGCAGGATCCGGCCGAGAGCGACGGCCACAAGCCGGAGAAGCCCATTCCGCCGCCGCCTCCGCCGAAGAAGGACTGAGCCGTGCACGGCCCCGCACAGCTCGCCGCGGACCTCTTCGCCGCCGGGCATCTCGACGACGCCTGGCGGGAGGTCTTCCGGCAGGTGCGACGGGAGGACTTCATCCCCTCGCGGATCTGGATCCGCGAGGGGCAGGGCTATCGGCCCCTCGTCCGTGAGGAAGAGCCGCAGCGGTGGCTGGAGTCGGTGTATTCGGACACGGCGCTCGTCACACAGGTCGAGGACGGGACCGCCCGTGACGGCGAGGACGACGAGGGCGGCGAGGACGAGCCCGGGAGCGGCGGCGAGGGGGCCGACAGCCCGTCCGTGCCCACGAGTTCGTCGAGCATGCCGTGTCTGGTCGCCGGGATGCTCACCGCACTCGGAGCCGAGGAGGGGCACCGGGTCCTGGAGGCCGGAACGGGCACCGGCTTCAACGCGGCCCTGCTCGCCTGCCGCCTCGGCGACGGCAACGTCACCACGGTCGAGGTCGATCCCGTCCTCGCCGACGCCGCCCGTACGGCGCTGGAGCGCGCGGGCCGCGCCCCGCTCGTCGTCACCGGCGACGCGGGAGCCGGACACCCGCAGGGCGCTCCGTACGACAGGGTGATCGTCACCTACGCCGTGCACCGCATCCCGCGCGGCCTCGTCCAACAGACCGCGCCGGGCGGGGTGTTGCTGCTGCCGTGGGGCACGGGCCTCTACAACGGCGTCCTGGTACGGCTCACGGCCGAGGCGGAGGGTCCGCGGGGCCCGGACGGTGAACGTGCCGCGAGCGGCCCGGTCGTCGGCGACTGCGCCTTCATGTGGGACCGCGCCCAGGCCCCGCGGCGCGATCTGATGGCCGCCGTCCGGCACGGTGACGAGGCGGCACAAAGCCGCACCGGCCTCGACCCCCGGCTCGTACTAGGCGACGACGACGCCGCGTTCACCGCCGGTGTGCTGGTGCCGGACTGCCGCCAGGCCGTCGGCCACGGCTCGGACGGCGAGTGGACGCTGTGGCTCACCGACGCCGCCCGGGGCTCATGGGCCTCCGTCGACTTCGCCCCGGACGCGCGCGCGTACGACGTCCGGCAGTACGGGCCACGGCAGTTGTGGGACGAGGTCGCCGCGGCGTACACGTGGTGGCGCGAGGCCGGATCTCCCCCGCGCACCCGCTTCGGCCTCACCACGGGACCCGAGGGCCAGTACGTCTGGCTCGACGCCCCGGGCAACCCGGTGCCGGACGGGCGGCCCGCGGGCGTCTGAAGAGGGCGCGGGAGACGGCGTGAACTCCCCGCCGGGGACTGGCACTTCGCGGCACGTAACGGAGGGGACGGACGGGACGGACCCGGGCCGCCTCCGGTCGGGGCGGACGGAAGGCGGCCCGGGCGGCTTCGGTTCCGGCTACGGCTACGGCTACGCGTCGTCGCCGGAGTTCTCGACGGAGTAGGCGTGTGCGCCGGCGCCAGCGAGGCCGGTGCCGTCGGTGATCAGGTACTCCTC
>NZ_LJGW01000634.1 GCF_001751255.1 Streptomyces nanshensis
CGGGCGCGGAGGCGGGCGCCGCCGGCTCGCACGAGGACGCGCTGACCGTGCTGCTCGGACCGGACTCCGACGTCGGCCGCGCGCTGGCCGCCGGACGCCCCGACCGTGCGGCACGTCTGCTGGACGGCTGGCGGGAGATCTTCGGTACGCGGGCGCTGCGTCTGGAGGTGGCCGGGCATCTGCCGCTGCGGGAGTCCGCGCGGATGCTGGGGCTCGCGGCCGGCGAGGGCGTCAGGCCCGTACTGGCCAACGGCGTGCGCTACGCCGACCCCAGCCAGGGCCCCGTCGCCGACGTACTGGACGCAGCCCGCCGCCTGGTCCCCGTCGACCCCCGCAGGGGACTGGACGGCGGCGAGCGGTGGCTCAAGGGACCGGAGCCCATGGCCTGCGCGGCGGAGCGCATCGCCCGTGCCGCGGGCTACGGAAGCGGCACCGCGAAGCGGCTGCTGGAGCTGACCGTGGAGACCGCCGAGGGCTGCCGCGTCGACCCGGAGGACGACATCGGCATCGGCCGCGTGCACTTCCCCGAACCGTGGTTGGTCGGCGCGTCCGGCGGCAGGAGCGCCGAGCGCGTGCTGCGTTCGCGCTGCGCGGCGGGGATGGTCGCGCGCCGGTACGAGGGGAGCCGGAAGCGCTGGGAGCGGCTCGAACACGAACTGGGCATCATCGAGGGCCTGGGCTTCTCCTCCTACTTCCTCACCGTCGCCCAAGTCGTCGAGGACGCACGGGAGATGGGCGTACGGGTCGCGGCGCGCGGTTCGGGCGCCGGGTCGCTCGTCAACCATCTGCTGGGCATCGCGAACGCCGACCCCCTCGAACACGGCCTGCTCATGGAGCGGTTCCTCTCGCCGCACCGCGCCGCCCTGCCGGACATCGACATCGACGTGGAGTCGGCGCGCAGGCTGGAGGTCTACCGCGCGGTCTTCGACCGTTTCGGCGAGGAGCGCGTCGCCGCCGTCGCCATGCCGGAGACCTACCGCGTACGGCACGCCATCCGCGACGTGGGCGCCGCGCTGAGCATGGACCCCGCCGAGACCGACCGGCTCGCCAAGGCGTTCCCGCACATCCGGGCGCGCGACGCCCGTGCCGCCCTCGGTGAACTCCCCGAACTCCAGGGCGTGGACGCCGAGAGGTACGGCCCCCGCTTCTGGGACCTGGTCGAGTCGCTGGACGCCCTGCCCCGCGGGGTGGCCATGCACCCGTGCGGTGTGCTGCTCTCCGACTCCTCGCTGCGCGCCCGTACGCCCGTGGTGCCCACCAGCGGCGAGGTACCGCTCGCCGGGGGCGAGGGGAGCGCCCCCATCCCCATGTCGCAGTTCGACAAGGACGACGTGGAGGAGCTGGGGCTGCTCAAGCTGGATGTGCTGGGCGTACGGATGCAGTCCGCGATGGCGCACGCGGTCGCCGAGATCGAGCGGGCCGGCGGCGGCCGCGTCGACCTGGACGAGGTGCCGCGGGGCGATCCGCGGACGTACGCGCTGATCCGCTCCGCGGAGACGCTCGGCTGCTTCCAGATCGAATCGCCGGGCCAGCGCGACCTGGTGGGGCGGCTCCAGCCGGAGAGCTTCCACCATCTCGTCGTCGACATCTCGCTGTTCCGGCCGGGGCCGGTCGTCGCCGACATGGTGCGCCCGTTCATCGAGGCACGGCACGGACGGCGGCCCGCCGCGTATCCGCACCGGGACCTGGAGCCCGCGCTGCGGGAGACGTTCGGTGTCGTGGTCTTCCACGAGCAGATCATCGAGATCGTCTCCGTCATGACCGGATGCGGACGTGCCATGGCCGACGAGGCGCGGCGCGCGCTCTCGGACGGCGAGCGGCAGGGGAGGGTACGGGCGTGGTTCGCGCAGGAGGCGTCGCGCCGGGGGTACGCGGCCGAGACCGTCGAGCGCACCTGGGAGATCGTGGAGGCGTTCGGCTCGTACGGCTTCTGCAAGGCGCACGCCGTGGCCTTCGCCGTACCGACGTACCAGTCGGCGTGGCTGAAGGCACACCATCCGGCGGCCTTCTACGCGGGGGTGCTGGAGCACGACCCGGGGATGTACCCGAAGCGGCTGCTGCTGGCGGACGCGCGCCGGCGCGGGGTGCCGGTGCTGCCGCTGGATGTGAACCGGTCGTCGACCGCGTACCGGATCGAACCGGTGCCTGACTCCGGGGGAGTCGGGGACGGCGGCGCGACGGGCGCCGTGGCGGATGCCGTGACGGGTGGTGTGCCGGAGAGCGGGAGCCCGGAGGAGGGGCGGCGGCGCCGCTGGGGGCTGCGGCTCGCGCTCTGCGAGGTGCAGGGCATCAGCGAGGCGGACGCGGAACGCATCGCCGCCGGGCGGCCCTACGGTTCGCTGGCCGACTTCTGGTCGCGTGCGCGTCCGCCGCGTCCCGTCGCCGAGGGGCTCGCACAGGTGGGGGCGCTGGACGCCTTCGCGCCCGGCGGGAACCGCCGCGACCTGCTGCTGCAGATCGACGAGCTCCACCGCCGCCGGCGTGGCGAATCCGGCGCGCGCGAGGGGCAGTTGGCGCTGGACCGGCTCGCGTCGGGCAGCGCCTCCGTACCCGAACCGGCGGGGCTGCCCGACCTCGACGCCGACGAACGGCTCGGCGCGGAGCTCGGCGTCCTCGGCATGGACACCTCCCGGCATCTGATGGAGGACCACACCGCGTTCCTGCGGGAGTTGGGCGCGCACTCCGCGCGGGCGCTGCGCGACGCACGGCACGGTGAGACGGTCCTCGTCGCCGGTGCCAAGGCCGCGACCCAGACCCCGCCGATCCGCTCCGGGCGGCGCGTCATCTTCTGCACCCTCGACGACGGCACGGGGCTGGTCGACCTCGCCTTCTTCGATGACAGCCATGCAGCGTGCGCGCACACCGTCTTCCACTCGTGGCTGCTGCTGGTACGGGGAGTGGTGCAGCGGCGCGGGCCGCGCAGCCTCAGCGTGGTCGGGTCGGCCGCGTGGGACCTGGCGGAACTGGCCGGACTGCGCCGTACCGGCGGCCTGGACGCGGTGGCCGCCAGGCTGGCGGAGCCCGCGCCGGAGGGAGACCCGGAGAAGGACCGGGAGGGGGACGGGACGGAGAAGGACCAGAAGGACCAGAAGGAGGAGGACGAGAAGGAGAAGAAATCGGAGGACGGCGCCGGGGGTCGCACCGTCGAGGTGGCGAAGGGCTATGCGATGCACCCCTGGGCGGATCTGCGTCCCGCGGGCGACTCCGCCGCCTCCCCGAAGGCCCTGCGCAAGCTCTGGCACTCCAGCCCCGGGAGCGCGGGATGAGCGCGCCGGACGACGGCCGCGGACTCCGCGTGCTGTACGTGCGCTTCGAGGAACGGGACCCGGGGGAGGGCGCCGGGGAGGCGAACGACCCTGCCCGCTTCCCCCGACTCCTCGGTCTCCTCGCGGACTTCACCCCCGTCGTACAGGCGCTGCCGCCCGACGCCGCGCTCGTCGACGTACGGGGCGCGCTGCGCTACTTCGGCTGTGACGCCCCCGGCCTCGCCCGGCTCGTCCGCCTCCGCGCGCTGGCGCTGCACGGCACCGACTGCACCGTCGGCGTCGCCGTCAACCCGCTGCTCGCGCGGATGGCCGCGCGCTGCGGTCCCGCGGGGGCGGTCCGCGTCGTACGCCCGGGGGAGACCGCCGGGTTCCTCGACGGCAGGCCCGTCGCGGAGCTGCACGGCGTGGGCCCGGCGACCGCGCGGACCCTGTGCTCGTACGGTCTGGACACCGCCGGGCGGGTCGCCGCCGCCGCGCCCGGCACACTGCAGCGCATCCTCGGCGCGAAGACCGGGCGCCTCCTCCACGAGCGGGCCCGCGGCATCGACCCGACGCCGGTGGTGCCGGACGAACCGGCGCGTTCGGAGAGCGCCGAACTCCGCTTCGGCCGGGACGAACTCGACGCCGGCGAGCGCCGCCGCGCGCTGCTCACCCTCGCCGACGAGCTGGGCTTCCGCATGCGTACGGGCGGGCAGGCGGCCCGCGCGCTGACCCTGACCGTCCGCTACGCCGACCGCACCGTCACCACACGCAGGCGGCGGCTGGCCGAACCGTCCGCGCACACACCGTCGTTGACCGCCGTCGCCTATGCGCTGCACGACGGGCTGGGGTTGCAGCGGGCCCGCGTACGGGCGGTCGCGCTGCGCGCCGAGGAGCTGATGCCGGCCGAACTCGCCGCGCGCCAGCTCTCGTTGGACCCCCGGGAGGAGAAGGCCCGGCGTGCGGAGGCGGCGGCGGACCGTGCCCGGCTGCGGTTCGG
>NZ_LJGW01000638.1 GCF_001751255.1 Streptomyces nanshensis
TCGCCCCTGCCCGCGTACGCCAGCCCCAGGCACGCCATGCCGACCACCGGCGGGTCCACGCCGCCGATCGCCAGCGGCAGCGCAACGGCGGGGCAGACCGTCACCAGCGCGACCGCCCGCCGTGTACGCCGCCCGATGCCCGCGACCCGCGCAGCGCCCACCATCGTCCCGAGGAAGCACAGGGCGAACCACCAGCGCGGACCGGCGAGCAGCCCGGCGCCGGGCACCTCGCCGAACAGCGCGTGCGGCAGCCCGAACAGCGCCATGCCGGGCAGGTAGGGGTTGAAGTCGCTGACGCGGACGGGGTCTTCGGAGTACGGGCTGCCGGTGCCCAGCAGCAGGTCGCCCGCCCGTTCGACGACGCCGACCTCCATCTGCGCCCGGTCGAGCACCACCAGGACGACGAACGGCACGACCACCGTGCCCACGGCCGCGACGACCGCGGTCGGGGGTGCCCAGCGGCGGGCGGACCGCACGGCCGCGAGCGCGGCGGCCGCATAGCCCAGCGCCGCGCACCCGCCCCAGATCTGCTGCGGCACACCCGGGGGAGAGGAGAGTGCGAGGGCGAGTGCCAGTGCCGCGCACAGTGCGAGCAGCACCGTCTCCGTGCGGCTGCTCTGCGTCGGGCGGGCGCTGCCGGGCACCGGCGCGGCACGCTCCGTCGGCTTCGTCGCTGTCATCGTCCCCTGTCCCCTCGGTCGGTCGTGGTCTGTTTTCGGGCGTACTCGGCCGCGGGCCGGACCCGGCGGTCTGCCGGGGGCCCGGAGTCCGTGTGGTGTCATCCGGCCGTCCGGACCGGCCCGTTGGAGATCGCCGCCCGTGCGGGGGCGCTGCGGTGCGGCGCCGGTGTCAGGGCGTTACGGGCCGGTCCGTGCGGAACGAAGCGGTGTGGTGGTGCGGTGCGCTGCGGGAAGGCGCCCGTGTCAGGGCGTTCTGCGGCGCAGCAGCCAGTACGCGGCGGCCACTGCCAGCGCCGTCAGCACCAACAGGAAGCCCGTCTCGACGAGTTGGACGGGCCAGTACAGCGAGGCCGGCTTGGCGCCGAGGCACGCGTCGGCGGAGTAGATGGTCTCGGACTGGCGCCATTGGCAGGGCCGCGCCGCGTAGCCGAAGGGGCCCTTGCCCAACTGCACGTCCGTCACGACCGGCCAGATCCTGGTACGCCACGGGTTGACGAGATAGGTGACGCCCCACGCCGCCACCCCGGCGATGCCCAGCGCGGACAGCGTGCCCCGCGCCAGAAACCCCGTGAGGACGCCGACGGCCAGGCCGAGCAGCACATAGGCGACGGCCGACGGCCCGAAGGCGAAGTAGTAGTCCTGCGTCGAGTAGCCCGCGATGAGCAGTTCGCGGGCGTCGGCCCAGTGCAGCAGCGCGCGGAACTGGAGGACGAGTACGCCCGAGCCCGCCGCGAGGAGGACGCCGGGAACGGCGAGTTTCTCCGTGAGCCAGCGGACGGGCGTGACAGCTTGGGTCCACGCCAACTCCACGGTCCCGCGCTCCACTTCGCGTCCGATGAGCGCGCCGCCCGCCCAGCCGGCGACGACGGGGGCGATGTTCCGCAGCAGCCAGGAGAGGTAGTCGAGCATCCCTCCGAACTGGTGGAAGTCCTCCGCCCTGTTCGGGATCGAGTAGCAGTCCCGGTGACCGGGCGTGCCGCAGCCCTGCTGGACGGCCGTGGCGCCCGTCCCGTACGGGCCGTACTGCAACCAGAGCATGGCCGCCGCCATGCCGGCGACGAAGACGATCCAGACCCACATCGCCGCTCTGTGCAGCCGCAGCACCGCCCACAGCCCCTGGCCGCCGGTGCGTATCCGGCCCTCGGTCCGCGGCTGCGGCCGCGTGGTCGTGGTGTCGCTCATGCGGCGTTCTCCTGCGCTCGGGCGCGCTCGGCGCGCTGGACGGATACGGGCGAGGCGTCGCCGGTGAGGAACGGCGGGACGTGGGTGTTGCGCAGATGCGCCAGCAGGACTTCCTCCACGTTCGGGCGCTCGGCGAGCCAGTCGCCGTCGGGTACTTCCGTGGAGCGCACCAGCGCGGTACGGCCCCGGCCCGAGGGACGCTCCTCGATCACGGTCTGCCGGGAGGCGTCGAGATCGGCGGTGCCGGTGAGCAGCGTGTGCGCCGCCGTCACCTCCTCGATCTCGCCGCCGAGCCGCAGCCGGCCGCCCGTGACGAGGAGGAGGAAGTCGCAGGAGCCCTCCAGTTCGGCGATGACGTGCGAGGACATCACGATCGTCGTGCCCTCCTCGGCGGCCGACATCAGCGCGCCCGTCAACTGCTGCCGCGCCAGCGGGTCCAGGTCGGCCATCGGCTCGTCGAGCAGCATCAGCTCCGCCCGCTTGCCGAAGGCCAGCGCGAGTGCGACGCGGGTGCGCTGTCCTCCCGAGAGGGTGCGGATCCTGGCGTCCGGTGCGAGGCCCTCCCCGTCCTCGCGGCCGTAGGCGATCCGCTCGGCGGCCCGCCGGTCCCAGCGTCCGGTCGAGCGGTTGAGCACGGCGCCGTAGCGCAGCGTCTCGGCGACCGTGAGCTGCGGGTGCAGCGGCTTGGACTGGGCGACGTACGCGACGCGTTCGCGCGCCCGCGCCGGGGTGAGCCCGAGCACGTGCAGCGTGCCGCGGGCCGGACGCAGCAGCCCGGCCGCCAGCCGCAGCAGGGTCGACTTGCCGGCGCCGTTGGGACCGACGAGCGCGCAGACGCGGCCCCGGGGGAGCCGGAAGGAACACTCGTCGAGGACGGCCGGCTTGCGCCGTGAGTACGACTTCGCCAGTCCGGCCGCCTCCAGCGCGGCCGTGGTGTTGCTCATGAATTCTCCTGCGGGAAACGTTCGTTGAGGACGGAGTCGAAGAGGGCCGTCATGTCCTCGCGGGCCAGGCCGTCTTCGTGGGCACGGTCCATCCACTCCTCCAGTTCGGCCCGGCGCGGGGAGTCCAGGGACGAGGCGGTGCCGAGCGAGGCCCGGACGAACGTGCCCAGACCGCGGCGCCCCTCGACGAGCCCCTCGCGTTCGAGCTCGCGGTAGGCCTTGAGGACGGTGTTCGGATTGACCGCCGTCGCCTCGACGACCTCGCGTGCCGTGGGCAGCTTGTCGCCGGGCTCCAGCAGGCCGAGCCGCAGCGCCTGCTTGGTCTGCTGGACGATCTGCCAGTAGGTGGCCACCCCACTGCGGCGGTCGATCCGGAACTTGAAGGCCCCTGCTGCGGTCACACACAGAACCCTTTCACTAATTGAGTAGTGAAAGGGTGAACGAGGGGTACGGTGATGTCAAGCGGCCCTGCACGACGCGGCCAACAGGGCCCGGGAGCAGGGGAGTTCGCGCGTTCGTAAGGCAGGAGTGCCGCAGGGAGGAGTCCGCACCCCCGCGCCGCACCGCCGCCCGGCACGGTGTGGATACTGGGGCGCGTGACGTCCAGCCCCGCCGAACGCGAGCCCCTTCCGGCCGAGTTGCGCCCGTATCTGGGTCAACTCCTCGACCGCGCACGCACGGTGTGCGGACCGCATCTGACCAGCGTGATCGCCGTCGGCTCCCTCGCCCTGGAGGACTACCGGCACGGACGCAGCGACGTGGACGTGACGATCGTGGTGGACGACACCGCCCTGCCGCCCTCCGCCCTGCACGAGCTGTCCGAGACCCTCGCGCACCCCGCGCTGCACTGCCCCGCTCCGGGTCTCGAACTCGTCGTCTACGGGCGGGAGTTCGCCGCCCGCCCGTCCGGCGAGGCCGGATATCTGCTGGACCTGAACACCGGCCCGCTGCTGCCGAACCGGGCGAGCTTCGACCCGGCGGCCTCCCCGGCGTTCTGGTACGTCATCGACCGCTCGGTGGCCCACCGTTCGGGCCGTACGCTCACCGGGCGCCCCGCCTCCGAGGCGATCGCCGAACCCCGCCGGGCCGAGCTGTTCGCCGCGCTGCGCTCCTCCGTCCGCGAACACAGCGACGGCGAGGGCCACTTGGCGGACAACCGGGTGCTCAACGGCTGCCGCTCGCTGGTCTTCTGCCGTACGGGACGCTGGCTGGCCAAGCGCCGTGCCGCAGCCGAAGCCGCCGCGTACGAGGAGGACTTCCGGCCGCTCGTCGAGGCGGCCGTCCGCAGCTTCGAACGCCCCCGCTCGTCCCCGGACGCACTGCCCGCCGACGAGGTGCGCGCCTTCCTGGACCGGGTGCGCACACGGGTCGAGGAGAGCGCCGAGGCGGACGCCGCCCCCGGCGGGGCCGGCCGGCACTGAGGCAGCCGGACGGCACCGCCG
>NZ_LJGW01000643.1 GCF_001751255.1 Streptomyces nanshensis
GTCCACGCCGGAGCCGCGTGCCGCCGAACCGGCCGCCGCACCCGAGTCGGAGCCGGAATCGGCCCGTGCGCCCGGCGGCGGTCCCGCCGCGGTGCGCCGCAGGGCCGGCAGCATCACCGCGAGCGGCACGGCCACCAGAAGCGGAATGCCGAGGAACACCCAGCGCCAGCCCAGTTGCTGGGTGACCGTCCCCGCGATGAGCGGTCCCACGACGGCGGGCACCACCCACGCCGCGGCGAAGGACGCCAGCACCGTGGGCCGCAGCCGATCCGGATACGCGCGGCTGACGGTGACGTACAGCGCGACGATGACGAGCCCGCCGCCGATCCCCTGCACCGCGCGGCCCAGGATGAACACGCCCATCGTGACGGCCGTTCCGGACAGCAGCAGCCCCGTCGCGAACGCCCCGATCCCCCACGCCAGCGGCGGCAGCGGCCCGCGCCGGTCGGACCACTGCCCCGAGACGACCATGCCGAGCAGCGAGGTCGTGAACAGCGCGGAGAAGGCGAAGGCGTAGACGGAGACGCCGTCGAGTTCGTCGGCGGCGACGGGCATGGCCGTGCCGACGGCCGTCGCCTCGAACGCGATGAGGAAGACGACGGAGACGATGCCGAGCGTGAGCGCCAGATAGCCGCGGCTGAGCACGGTCTCCGCGCGCGGGCGCGGCGGGGTCGCCGCCTTCTCCCGTACGGGTACGGGGGCGGGTACGGGCGCCTCATGGTCCGCGGGGGCGGCCGAACCGCCCGCGCCCGGCGCCGTCTTCACCGCACCGCCGCGCTCCGCCGGGTCCACGGCCCGATCCCGCACCTCTCCGGAACCACCCGTCTCACCTGGCTCTCCCGTCTCCCCCGGCAGGTCTTCCGATGCAGTCATACGGCGCACGCTAAGGCCCGCGGACGACGACGGCATCTGAACTTTCGGCTGACTTCGGCCCGGACGGTGCTCGGCCTTTCGCCCTACGACGAGCGGGCGGTGACGGCTGTACGCCCGACGTTGGGGCACGCTGAGGGGTATGCCGTACTTCTCCTCGTACGACGGCGCCGAGCTGAGCTACCACGTCCTCGGCGGCGATCCCCCCGGCCGCCGCCGCACGCCCGTGGTCTGCCTCGCCGGCGGCCCCGCCCGTGACGCGGCCTATCTGGGGGACCTGGGCGGACTCGGCGCCTACCGGCGGCTCGTGGTGCCCGACGCCCGCGGCACCGGCGACTCGCCGCCCGCCGCGGACCCCGGCGAGTACGCCTTCCCGCGGCTCGCCGAGGACGTCGAGGCACTCCGCGCCCACCTCGGGCTCGAAAGCTTCGCGCTCCTCGCGCACGACGCGGCGGCGGCCACCGCCCAGACGTACGCCGCCGCGCACCCGGACCGCCTCACCCACCTCGTACTGCTCAACCCCGGCTCCCGCCTTCAGGGCCGGCTCCCCGACGACGCACGGGAGATCTTCAACTCCCGTGCCGAGGAGGGCGAATGGTGGGCGCAGGCCCGTACGGCCGTCCGACTCCTGGAGCAGGAGACCGACTTCGAGCGGATCCGTACGCTGCTCCGGCAGGCCGCCCCCATGGCGTACGCACGCTGGGAGGCGCCGCAGCGCGCACACGCCGCCGCCGAGGGCGACCAGCTCAACCCCGTGCCGCGCGCGGGGTTCTGGCAGGGTGTGGACGAGGCGTCCCGGCTCACGGTGCTGGACGCGCTGCGGCGCGTGGAGGCGCCGGTGCTCGTCGTCACCGGCGATCTCGACGCGGTGACGGGCATGCGCGCCGGGGAGGCGGTCGCACAGTCCTTCGCCGACTCCCGGCTGCGGACGCTCAAGGACACCGGCCACTACCCCTGGGTCGACTCGCCGGGCTCGCTGACGCGGCTGGTGCGGGACTTCCTCAACGGCTGACGCGCACGGCGTCCGCGCGTCCCCTGCTGCCGTCCCTCCGGCCGGAAAACCGCTGGCAGGCCCGGCGACTCCGCGGCTACGGTCGGGACTCACGACGCGGAGCCGGGGGAGGTGACGCGGAGCCGGGGAGGTGGCGGATTGCCGAGGCGCGACGGCCAAGTGCTCGTCTTCGACGCGGACGACACGCTGTGGGAGAACAACGTCCTCTTCGAGCGCGTCATCAAGGATTTCCTCGACTGGCTGGCCCACCCGACGATGGACCGGCTCCAACTCCGCGCCGTACTCGACGACATCGAGCGCGCCAACACCGTCACACACGGCTACGGGACTCGGTCGCTGCTGCGCAGCCTCGCCGACTGCGTGGCGCGGCTGCGCGAGCGGCCCGCGACCGCGCGGGAGCACGAGGAGATCGGGGAGCTGGCCGCGGCGCTCGTCGACCACCGGGTCGAGCTGATCCCCGGCGTCGCCGAGACCCTCGCCGCACTCGGCGAACGCCACGACCTGCTGCTGCTCACCAAGGGCGACCCGGAGGAGCAGCAGCGGAAGATCGAGATGTCCCAACTGGCCCACCACTTCCGCGAGATCGGCATCGTCCCCGAGAAGGACGACGCGGCCTACCGCCGCTTCATCGGGACACACGGCCTCGACCCGGCGGTGAGCTGGATGATCGGCAACTCCCCGCGCTCGGACATCCTCCCCGCCCGCCGCGCCGGCATGAACGCGGTCTTCATCCCGCACCAGCACACCTGGTCCCTGGAGCACGGCGAACTCGACCACGCCGACGCCCAGATCCTGCACCTCGCGGCCTTCCGCGAACTGACGAGCCACTTCTGACGAGCGCTTCCGGCTTCCGACGAGCCGGAGGAGTCCCCTTCGACGTACGGCGCGGCCCCAGTCATCTTCCCGCGGACCGCGGCGAGTCGGGGGAGGAAGCCCGCCAGGAACCGGGCACCGATGCGAGGCGCCCTCCGGCGCCGACGACCCGAGAGGCACCGCACGACGGCGATGAACACCACCCCTCCCGCACTCCCCCGCGACCGGGCCCTGACGGCCCCCACCGTCTCCTGCGTCTTCGTCTGCCACGACGGTGCAGGCCGCGTCCTGCTGGCCCGTCGCAGTACGGGCGCGCGGGACGAGCCGGGCACCTGGGACACCGGCGCGGGCGCCCTCGAACACGGCGAGACCTTCGAGGAGGCCGTCGCCCGTGAGGTCCGCGAGGAGTACACGGCGGATCCGCTGTCCGTCGAGACCGTCGGCGTACGCAACATCCTGCGCGGCGGCGGGGACGGCCCCATGTCGCACTGGGTGGCGGTTGTCTTCGCCGTCGAGGTCGATCCCGAGGCGGTGGCCCTCGGCGAGCCGCACAAGTTCGACGCGCTCGGCTGGTTCCCGCCGGACGAGCCACCTCGTCCTCACCACTCCCAACTCCCGGCGACGCTCGCTCTCTTCGACCGTCACCGGCACTCATCCACGCATACGGCCGACTCCGGCCGGTGCTGAAGGGCGGTCATCATGTTCGCAGTACCCCTGGGCGAGGACGGCGCCGAACTGCGGCCGCTCGAACCGTGGCAGGCCGAGGAGTTCCTCGAACACATGGACCGGGGACGGGAGTTCATCGGACGGCACATCGGACTCGCGGACGTCGTCACGGACCCGGCCTCCAGCCGCGCCTACCTCCAGTCGTACGCCGACAAGGCCGCCGCCGACACCGGCCGGATCTACGGCATCTGGACACCGGAGGAGAGCGGACGCGGCGGCACACTGGTCGGCGGCGTCCTCTTCCGCACGATGGACGTCCCCCACGGCACGGCCGAGGCGGGCTGCTGGCTGGAACCCTCGGCCGTGGGCCGCGGCCTGGTGACCAGGGCCTCCCGCGTGATCATCGACTGGGCCGTCGACGAACGCGGCATCCACCGCGTCGAGTGGCTGGTCTCGGCCGCCAACGCACCGAGCATCGCCGTGGCCCGCCGCCTGGGCATGACCAAGGAGGGCGTCCTGCGCGAGAGTTACACGTCCCGGGGCGAGCGCCACGACATGGAGATCTGGTCGGTACTGGCACCGGAGTGGCGCCGCTCGCAGACGGAGCGGCGGGAGCGCGAGGGGACCTGACCAACAGACCCTCCTCGGGGCTCAGTCAGCCTCGCCGGGGCGGCCCTCGGCGGGGGCGTCCGTGTGCGCGTCTCCACTCACGCCGCCGAGGTCCGGAAGGAAGGCAGGGTTCAACGCACGGCCGCCCTTCCGGCCGCGTTCGCCCGCCAGGGCACCGCCCCGGCTGAAGTGCAGCCCCCGGCCGGACGCCGCTGACCGGCCCGTGCCGCCACCGACCGCGCCCCGGGCCGAGCCTGACCGTCCCGCCTCCGTACCGTCCGTGCCGAGCCCCGCGGGCAGACG
>NZ_LJGW01000647.1 GCF_001751255.1 Streptomyces nanshensis
CGGCACCGGTGGCGCCGGAGCCGCCCCCGCCCCCGGGCCCTGGATCTGGGATCCCGCCGACATCGAGCGCTGGGCGCCCGAGCCCGACAAGCGGCCCGGACGTACGGCCTTCCAGCGCGACCGCGCCCGCGTCCTCCACTCGGCCGCGCTGCGGCGCCTCGCGGGCAAGACCCAGGTCGTCGCGCCCGGCACCAGCGCACAGGCATGGGACGCCAGCCCCCGCACCCGGCTGACCCACTCCCTGGAGTGCGCACAGGTCGGACGGGAGCTGGGCGCGGCGCTCGGCTGCGACCCGGACCTCGTGGAGACGGCCTGTCTCGCACACGACCTCGGGCACCCGCCGTTCGGGCACAACGGCGAACGCGTCCTGAACGAGATCGCCGCGCCCTGCGGCGGCTTCGAGGGGAACGCGCAGTCGCTGCGGCTGCTCGCCCGGCTGGAGCCCAAGCGTTTCCTGGACGTCGAGGACGACGCGGACGGCGACGGCGGCAGCCGGCTCGTGCCCGTCGGCCTCAACCTCACCCGGGCCTCGCTCGACGCCGCCGCCAAGTACCCGTGGCCGCGCGGCGGTCACCCCACCGATCCGGGCTCGCCCAAGTTCGGCGTTTACGAGGACGACCTGCCCGTCTTCACCTGGTTCCGCAGCGGAGCCCCCGCCGGGCGCCGCTGCTTCGAGGCGCAGGTCATGGACTGGTCCGACGACGTGGCCTACTCGGTGCACGACGTCGAGGACGGTCTGCACGCCGGCCATCTCGACCCCAACGTCCTTCTCGCCGGGCCCGAGCGCACCGACATCTTCGACGCCGCCGCGGAGCGCTACGCGCCCGGCGCCTCCCACGCCGAACTCGCCGAAGCGCTCGACCGGTTGCTGGACCAGGAGTGGTGGCCGCACAGCTACGACGGGTCCGCCGTCGCCCAGGCCCGCCTCAAGGACGCCACGAGCCAGCTCATCGGACGGTTCTGTCTGGCGGCCGAGGGCGCCACGCGCCGCGCGTACGGATCGGGCCCGCTCACCCGCTACGCCGCCGAACTCGTCGTACCGCGCGGCGTACGGCTGGAGTGCGCCGTGCTCAAGGCCGTCGCACACCGCTATGTGATGCAGCGCGACGACCTGGAACGGCTGCGCGCCGAGCAGCGCGTCGTCCTCGGCGAACTGGCCGCCGCGCTCGTCACGCGCGCCCCCGAGGGGCTCGACCCGCAGTTCCGCGCCCTGTTCGGACAGGCGCCGGACGACGCCGCACGGCTGCGCGTCGTCGTCGACCAGATGGCGTCCCTGACGGACGTCTCGGCGCGCTCGCTGCACGCCCGGCTCAGCCCACCGCCGTAGCCCGTCCGTGTCCGTCCGGGCCCGTTCGTGTCCGTTCGCGCCCGCCACGGGCCCGCGGCCTCTTCCCGCCCGGGGCCCGATGCGGGACGCTCGCACGTGGATGTTTCCGTCGGGGGGTCAGGTCAGCGAGGAGGAACCAAGTGGTCGACGCACACCGGACGTTCGTCATCGTCGGCGGAGGGCTCGCCGGGTCGAAAGCGGCCGAGGCCCTGCGGGCCGAGGGCTTCACCGGCCGGGTCATCCTGATCGGCGACGAGCGCGACCACCCCTACGAACGTCCGCCGCTGTCCAAGGGGTATCTCGCCGGTTCCGACGAGCGCGAGAGCGTGTTCGTGCACGAGCCGGCCTGGTATGCGGGCGCCGACATCGAACTCCACCTGGGACAGACCGTCGTACGCCTCGACCGGGCCGGCAAGAGCGTGGAACTCGGCGACGGCACCCGCCTCCACTACGACAAGTTGCTGCTGGCCACCGGCGCCGAGCCCCGCCGTCTCGACATCCCCGGCACCTCCCTCGCCTCCGTGCACCATCTGCGCCGTCTCGCGCACGCCGACCGCCTGCGCGGCAGGCTCACCGCCCTCGGCCAGGAGAACGGCCACCTCGTCATCGCCGGAGCGGGCTGGATCGGGCTCGAAGTCGCCGCCGCGGCACGGGAGTACGGGGCGGAGGTCACCGTCGTCGAAGCGGAGCCGGCGCCGCTGCACTCCGTGCTCGGGCCCGAGATGGGCATGCTCTTCGCCGACCTCCACCGGGAGCACGGCGTGCGCTTCCACTTCGGGGCACGCCTGTCCGAGATCACCGGCGCCGACGGCATGGTGCAGTCCGTACGCACCGACGACGGCGACGAGCACCCCGCGCACGACGTGCTCGCCGCCATCGGCGCCGCGCCCCGCAGCGCGCTCGCCGAGGCCGCCGGACTGGACCTCGCCGAGGGGACGGGCGGCGTCGCCGTGGACTCCGCGCTGCGCACCTCCGACCCCGACGTCTACGCCGCGGGCGACGTCGCCGCCCTGCGCGAGACGCCGTGGGGCGGCCCGCTGCGCGTCGAGCACTGGGCGAACGCCCTCAACAGCGGCCCGGCGGCGGCCCGTTCGATGCTCGGCCGGGACGTGGTCTACGACCGGGTGCCGTACTTCTTCTCCGACCAGTACGACGTGGGCCTGGAGTACTCGGGCTGGGCGCCCCCGGGCAGCTACGACCAGGTGGTGTGCCGGGGCGACGTCGCCAAGCGGGAGTTCATCGCCTTCTGGCTCCGCGACAACCGCGTGCTGGCCGGGCTCAACGTCAACGTGTGGGACGTCACGGGCGCCGTGCAGGACCTGATCCGCTCCGGCAGGCCCGTCGGACGCGACGCGCTCGCCGACCCGGACGTGCCGCTCGCCGACCTCGCGGGCGGCGGCAACTGAGCTGCGGCAACTGACGTACGGCGAGGGGCAGTACGAGGGGCGGCAGGTGCCGTAGGGGCGGACGGGCCCGGCGGCGGGCGGGCCCCGTGCCGCCGCAGGGCCCGCCCGCTCCGGCCTCTCACCGGGCCCCTCCCCGTGCCCGGCGGCGCTGTCGCAGGCCCGCCGTACAATTCCGGTGTGGCGGGCAGGATCAACGACGAGGACGTGAAGGCGGTACGGGACGCTGTCCCGATCGACACCGTCGTCTCCGAGTACCTCCAGCTCCGCAACGCCGGCGGCGGCAATCTCAAGGGCCTCTGCCCCTTCCACGACGAGAAGTCGCCCTCGTTCCACGTCAGTCCGTCCAAGGGCCTCTTCCACTGCTTCGGCTGCCAGGAGGGCGGGGACACCCTCGACTTCGTGATGCGCGTGGACCATCTCTCCTTCTCGGAGGCGGTCGAACGGCTCGCGGGCCAGGCCGGCATCACGCTGCGCTACGAGGAGGGCGGCTACGGCCGTGCCAGCCAGCAGGGCGAGCGCACCCGCCTCGTCGAGGCGCACAAGGCCGCCGCGCGGTTCTACGCCGAGCAACTCCAGGGCCCCGAGGCCGAGACGGGGCGGCGCTTCCTGACCGAGCGCGGCTTCGACCAGGCGGCGGCCGAGCACTTCGGCATCGGATACTCCCCGGCGGGGTGGGACCATCTGGTCCGCTTCCTGCGCGGCAAGGGCTTCTCCGACCGGGAGCTGACCGCCTCCGGGCTCGCCCAGGAGGCCCGCAACGGCCGTCCCATCGACCGCTTCCGCGGCCGGCTGATGTGGCCCATCCGCGACATCGCGGGGGACGTCGTGGGATTCGGCGCCCGCAAGCTGCGCGAGGACGACCAGGGCCCCAAGTACCTCAACACCCCCGAGACGCCGATCTACCACAAGTCGCAGGTGCTCTACGGCATCGACCTTGCGAAGAAGGACATCGCGAAGGGCAACCGCGCGGTCGTCGTCGAGGGCTACACGGACGTCATGGCCTGCCATCTCGCGGGCGTCACCACCGCGATCGCCACCAGCGGCACGTCCTTCGGCGAGGGCCACATCAAGATCCTCCGCCGGCTGCTGATGGACAATTCGGCCTCCGAGGTCATCTTCACCTTCGACGGCGACGCGGCCGGGCAGAAGGCCGCGCTCCGCGCCTTCGAGGAGGACCAGAAGTTCGCCGCCCGTACGTCGATCGCCGTCACACCCCAGGGCATGGACCCGTGCGAGCTGCGGATCGCCGACGGCGACGAGGCGGTGGCGAAGGTCGTCGAAGACCGCTCGCCCCTCTTCGAGTTCGCGATCCGCTCGATCGTCTCCCAGCACAACCTCGATACGGCGGAGGGGCGTTCGGCCGCGCTGGAACAGGCCGCGCCCGTCGTCGCGCAGATCAAGGACCCCGCCATCCAGCACGAGTACGCGGTGCGGCTCGCGGGCCTCCTCGGCATCCTGGACACGCAGTTCGTGGTGCGCCGCCTCGGGCAGCTCGCACGGCGCCGCGCCTCCTCCGGCACGGGCACCGGCCGCGCGGGCACCCGCGGCACCGGCCCGACGGCCG
>NZ_LJGW01000645.1 GCF_001751255.1 Streptomyces nanshensis
CGCCCGCCCGGGACTCGCTCGACTCGCCGCTCATACGGCCTCGTTCGCGGCGGCCGTACGCTCCGGCGGCGCCGCGCCCGGCGCGGGACGTACCGCCGTGACCGCCGCCGTGACGGCGAGGTTCGCCGCCAGGGCGATGATGCCGCCGTTGATCCCGGCCAGCGGATCGTTCCCCGTGGCCCACAGCAGCGTCATCACCGCCAGGCCCACGAGCATCCCCGCCACCGCCGCCGAGGCGGGCATCCGCCGCCAGTACAGCGCCAGCAGCACCGCCGGCACCAACTGCGCCAGCCCCTCGTAGGAGAGCACCGAGAGCTGCACGAGCGTGTTCGGGAAGAACAGACTCCCGGCCAGCGCCACCAACCCGGCCAGCAGACACACCAGTTGGGACAGCCGCTTGGTGCGCATGTCCCCGGCCGGTGCGCTGCCGCGGCGCCGCCCGCGCGGGTCGGCGCCGTTGCCGCCGCCCAGCAGGGTGCGCCCCCACAGCGTGCCGATGGCCAGCATGAACACACTCATCGGGACGATCGCCGACAGCGCGCCCGCGACCCCGATCACCGCGACGAGCGGCGCCGGCAGCGCGTCGGTGACGAGCGAGAACAGCGCCAGGTCCGGGTTCTTGAGGTTCGGCACCACGAACAGCGCCGTCGCGCCGACCATCATCGGGATGAACAGCAGCAGTTGGTACCACGGCAGCAGAACGGCGTTGCGCCGCAGGGCGTTCGGCGACTTCGCGCTGAGATAGCCCGCGACCGTCGTCGGGAAGATCGTGATGGTCACGGCGTTCAGCAGCAGCGTCGTGACGAACCACGTGCCGTCCAGACCGCCCGACTCATGCCCCGGGAAGGTCAGCCACTCCGGCTTCTCCGTGACCATCCGGTGCATGAAGTCGCCGACGCCGTCGAGGAAGTGGGCCGGCACGTACACCGCGAGGAAGACCACGACCCCGACCACCAGCACGTCCTTGAGCGCGCTGACCCACGCCGAGCCGCGCAGACCCGACACCAGGATGAAGACCTCGGCGACGACGAAGGAGATGACCGCCGCGACCCGCAGGTCCACGCTTCCGTACGTCATGGCGTTGACGACGACGCCCATGCCCTGGATCTGCACCTGGATGTACGGAACGATGAACACCGTCGCGACGACGGCCACCAGCATCCCCACCGGCCGTGAGCGGAAGCGGTGTTCGGCCATGTCCGCGATGGAGATGAGCCGGTGCCGGCTCGCGTACGTCCACAGGGCGGGCCCTACGACGTACGCCACGGCGAAGCCCGTCGTCAGATACGCCACCAGGTAGAGGATCGGCACCCCGAAGGAGAACGACCAGCCGGCCGTGCCGAGGAACGAGAAGCTCGTGTACGTCTCACCGGCCATCAGCAGCCAGATGAACAGCACGCCCAGGCCCCGGCTGGAGACCGTCCACTCGGCCAGGCCCTTGTCCCGGCCGCGTGCGCTGAGCAGGCCCACGGCGATGGTCGCCACCATCGCCAGGGCGAAGATCGTCGTCGCGAGCGCGGCGGAGCTGCTCATGCCGCACCTCCCGCGTCGCCGCGGCCGTACGGTTCGTCCGGGCCGTGCGGGGATTCCGGCGGGGGCGGGACGTCGTCCGCGGGTATCGGCTCCAGCGCGTCCGCGCGGTAGGCCGGGTCGAGCCGGGCCACGATCCAGATGACCACGGGGCTGACGAGGGTGGCCATGATGACCCACGCCAGCAGGAACGGCACGCCGAGCACGCGCGGTTCGATGCTGTCGGCGACCAGCGGCGCCGCGCAGTACAGCACGGCGGGCACCAGCAGCAGCCACAGCGCGCGCCGGCCCCGGTGCGCGGCGGGCGGGGCGCCGGACGGATCCGGTTCCGTGCCGCCGGGCATCTCCCGCCCCGCGTCGGAGAGTTGATCGGACATGTCGCTCCTTCTGTGCCGTGGTGCCTGTGCCGGTGGTGCCGGTGGTGCTGATGGTGCCTGTTGCCTCGGGGCCGGTTCCCGTGGTGCCTGCCGGTGGTGCCCGCGCCGCCGGGATACCGGCGGCCGGTGCGGTGCCGCTGTGCCGTCCGCGCGCCCGGAACCGGCAGTCCCCATGCGCGCGGCCCGGCTACAGCGAGGGTTCGTAGCGGCCGTCCACCGCCGTCCAGCCCCCGTCGACGGTCAGCACGCTGCCCGTGACATACGTCGAGGCGTCCGAGACGAGATACGCCACGGCGCCCGCGATCTCCTCCGCGCCCGCCCACCGGCCGAGCGCGGAGGCCCGCGCGTACGCCTCGTACCACTGCGGATCGGCGGCGATCTGGTCGGTCAGCGGCGTACGCACCACCCCCGGCGCCACGGCGTTGAAGCGCACCCCGCGCGGCCCCCACTCCGCCGCCGCCGTACGCAGCAACTGCACCAGCCCCGCCTTCGAGGCCGCGTACACGCTCTGCCCCGCCTCCACCTGGAACGCCCGCATCGACGCCAGCCCGACGACGCTGCCGCGGCCCCGCTCGGCCATGCCCGGCGCCACCGACTGCACGAGCGTCAGATACGCCCGCAGATTCAGCGCGACGACGCGGTCGAAGTCGCCGAGGGTGTAATCGGCCATCCGCTTGCGGACGTTGGCGCCGACGGTGACGACGAGACCGTCCAGCGCGCCCCACCCGTCCGCCGTCGTACGTACCGCCGCCTCGTCCAGCACATCGAGCGGATGCACGCTGACCGCGCCCGTCTCCGCGCCGGGCGCCGGGCGTTCGGCCGCCGCGAGGCGTGCCGTCTCCTCCGCGCCCGCCACGTCCCGGTCGGCGACGAGGACTTCGGCGCCCTGGGCGGCCAGCGCCCGCGCCGACTCCCGGCCGATGCCGCTCGCGCCGCCGACCACCGCGATGCGGCGGCCGTCCAGACGGAACAGATCCGCGTACGTCACTGCGCTCTGCACTGCGCTCTCCACCCCTGCTTCCCTTCACGTATGGTTCGTCCGTTCAAGTGCGGTGCGTCCACGGGCGGTTGGCGGCCCGTCCGGGCATGCGGATGCGGCCGGTGCCGTGTGCGCCCGCGTGCTGTGCTTTACGGGACGGTCACCGGCGGAAGACCGCCATCCGCGTCACCGTCAGCTCCTCGATCGCGAACCGGGGTCCCTCGCGGCCGATCCCCGAGTCCTTCACCCCGCCGTACGGCGCGATGTCGCAGCGGTACCCGGGCACGTCGTTGACGACGACGCCACCGGTCTCCAGCTCCTCCACCGCGGTGAGCGCCGCGCCCAGGTCGCGGGTGAAGACCGCCGCGTGCAGGCCGTAGCGGCTGGCGTTGACCGTGGCGTACGCCGCGGCGAGATCCGGCACGGAGCGCAGACAGATCACGGGCCCGAAGATCTCCTCGTCCCACGCCGGCTGCCCGTCCGGCACCTCCGCCAGCAGCGTCGGCACCACCGACCGGCCGCGGCGCCCGCCGCCGTACACCAGCCGTGCCCCCGCCGCACGGGCCTCGCCGACCCACGACAGCACCCGCTCCGTCGCGGCCTCGTCGATCAGCGGCGCCACCCTCGTCGGCTCCTCGCGCGGATCTCCGACGACGACGTCCGGGAGCCGCTCGGCGATCCTCCGCTCCAGCGCCTCCGCGACCTCCTCCACGGCGATCACCCGCTGTACGGAGATGCACGCCTGCCCCGAGGCGTAGAGCCCGCCGCGCACCACGGCGTCGGCCGCCGCGTCCAGATCGGCGTCGGCGGCCACCACCAGCGCCGCGTTCGAGCCCAGTTCCAGCACCACCTTGCGCGGCGCCGCCTCCCGCGCGATGCGGTGCCCGATCTCCGCGGAACCGGTGAAGGAGACCGCGGCCACCTCGGGATGCGTCGTCAGCGTCCGGCCGACCTCCGTGCCGCCCGTCACCGACTGCACCGCACCGGGCGGCGCACCGGCCGCCGCCAACTGCTCCCGTACGAGCGCCACCAGCCACAGCGTGGCCAGCGGCGTCGCCGGAGCGGGCTTGACGATGACCGGGCAGCCCGCGGCCAGCGCCGGGGCGATCTTGTGAGTGGCCAGCATCATCGGGTAGTTGAACCCGGCGACGCCGACGACGACCCCGATGGGACGCCGCGTCCAGAAGCCCGTCATGCCGTCGCCGGAGGGCAGCCCGTCCAGCGGGACCGTCTCGCCGTGCACCCGGGAGACCTCGTCGGCCGCCGCCTCCCAGGTCGCCACCGCCCGCAGCACCTCCGTACGGCAGTCGGCACGCGGCTTGCCCGTCTCCAGGACCAGCAGGTCCTCCATGCCGCCGGCCACCTCCGCCAGCGCGGCGCCGGTACCCGCGAGGACCCGCCGCCGCACCCGCGTGGGCAGCTTCGCGACCTGCCGACGCAGCCCCGCGGCATGCCCGGCCGCGCG
>NZ_LJGW01000648.1 GCF_001751255.1 Streptomyces nanshensis
CTCGCAGGGGCCGGTGCCCGCGCCCGGATCGTCGTCGGTCACGGCGACCGCCACGGCCACCTCGACGGTCACGGCCACGACGGTCCCACGGCCCCCGGGAGGCGGCGGCGGACAGGGCCGCCCCGGCGGCACACCGGAGGCGCCGGCGAAGGGCGTACCGCTCGGCGACTCGGCCCTCGTCTGGCTCTTCGACACGGTCAACGGCGCGACCACCGAGGACAGTTCGACGCACAACGTCACCGGGACGCTCTTCGGCGACCCGCTGCCGACCCGGGTGGACGGCGCCCTGGAGTTCAACGGGAACCAGGGCGTCTCCTCCGAGGGCCCCGTGCTCGACACCACCCGCAGCTTCTCCGTGTCGGCCCGCGTGAAACTGCTCGACAAGGGCAGCACACAGGCCGTCGTCAGCCAGGACGGTGCCCAGGTCAGCGGCTTCGCTCTCGGCTACGACTCGCAGGAGGACCGCTGGTCGATGAGCGTCCCCGACGCGGACTCGCAGGAGGCGGGCAAGTCCGCCGCGGTCTCCAAGTCCCGTCCGCGTGCGGGTACATGGACCCATCTGATCGGTGTGTACGACGACCCCGGGCACCGACTGCGGCTGTATGTCGACGGACGTCTCCAGGACAGCGCCACACAGGAGAGCGACTGGCGGGCCGGGGGCAGCTTCGCGGTCGGGCGTGCGCTGCTGGGCGGCGAACTCTTCCAGGGGCTCAGGGGGTCCGCCGACGATGTGCGGGCCTTCGACCGGGCGTTGACGGGGAGCGAGGCGCGCGGACTCGCGAGCGGGTCGTAGCAGCGGGATACGTACGGCGTACGCGTACGGGATACGGGCACGGGCCGCGTGGCGGCGCGCTCAGCCCTTACCGCTCCCGCTCAGCCTTTTCCGCTCCCGCTCCCGCTTCCGTTCCCGCCGCCGCGTCCGCTCTCGCCCTGCCGTGCGAACGCGTCCTTGCTGCCGCCGTCCCACTCGACGCTGAGCTTGTCGCCGGAACGCACGGCGTCGCCCGTGAGTTGGCTCTTCACCTTGCCGTTGACGCAGCGCAGTGCCAGCCGGAAGACCTCGCCGGTCTTGCTGCCGGTCTTGCCGCTCGACGTGCCGTCCGACTTGGCGCCGGACGTGCGGGCCTCGCCGAGGCCGGGGCAGGTGCTCAGCCTGCCGGGACGGTCGTACGAGACGGCGTGCTTGCCCTTGGCGTCGCCCGACGTCTTCGCGACCCCTATCGTCAGCGCCTGCCCGCCCTGCGAACGCCACGTCCCCGCAAAGCCGTTGCCCGCGACCACGCGTCCGCCGCCGCCTTTACCGCCGCCGTCACCGTCTCCGCCCTTGCCGCCGTCGGACTTGCCGCCCTCGGGGCGTTCGTCGGCGGAGCCCCCGCCGGAGCCGCCGCCCTCCGGCGCGCCCGCGCCCGTTCCCCCTCCTCCTCCGCCTTCCTGGTCGACCATGTAGGAGACGCCGCCGCCCGCGAGCAGCAGCCCGGCGAGGGTGCCGGCCAGCAGCAGGACGAGCTTCGTCTTCGAACGGGCCACCGGCGGCGGCCCGTTGGGTGCCGGCCCGAAGCCGTGCATGCGGCGCTGCCCCGGTCCGTACAGATCCCCGTAGGGGGGCGCGGCGGGCGGAGACGGCGGCGAGGGCGGTCCGGGCGGCTGCCAGAGCGGCTGCTGCTGCGGGGGTACGAGGGTGCCGGGCGGCTGCGGTGCCGGTACGGGCCCTCCGGGCTGCGGTTGTTGCTGCGGCTGTTGCCGCTGCTGCCGTTGCCGGGGCACCGGCGTGTCCTGCGGATCCTCCGGCGGTGCGGACATGCCGGGCGGTGGCGCGGACATGCCGGGCGGCTGAGCGGGCGCGTCCTTCGCGGAGTCCCAGTATCCGAACCCCGCGGTCGGCGGCTGCGGCGGCGGCTGCCGCGGCACGGACCCCGGGGGAGGCCGCCGGCGCCGGAACCGGGGACCGCCGGAACCGTCCTGCGGTGGCTGAGTCATAGCGAACACCTTCTGCGCACGTGCCCGCACCGCCGAGAGCCCAGCTCACCAAGTGGCCCGGAATACCCCGGATCCACCTCGGCCGGTAGCGAGCCCGCCGCCTTCTGCACGACAAGTTGAGCGGGCCACGTCACTCATCCTCCGTCATGGCGGCGAGTGCCCGCAGCCGAAACCGGAGCCTGTGTGCGGTACACGGGCTCCGCGCGGACCGGCGGCGGCGATCGCGGTACGCGGCGGTGACCGGAGGGCGACCGTGCGGTGACCGAGGGGGTACGGCGCGACGTCCGGGCGGTACCGCCGCGCGGAAGCGCTCGTACCGGAGGCGCCCCCCGTACCGCGAAGAGCCGTCTCAGACCAGCCGGCGGGCCGCGGCCCAACGGGTCAGCTCATGGCGGTTGGAGAGCTGCAACTTGCGCAGCACCGCCGAGACATGGGATTCGACCGTCTTCACCGAGATGAAGAGCTGCTTCCCCACTTCCTTGTACGCGTAGCCGCGGGCGATCAGCCGCAGCACCTCGCGCTCGCGCTGGGTGAGCCGGTCGAGGTCCTCGTCGACGGGCGGGGCGTCGGTCGAGGCGAACGCGTCGAGGACGAAGCCCGCGAGGCGCGGCGAGAAGACCGCGTCCCCGTCGGCGACGCGGAAGACGGCGCCGACGAGATCCGTACCGGTGATGGTCTTGGTGACATAGCCGCGGGCGCCGCCGCGGATGACCCCGATGACGTCCTCGGCGGCGTCGGAGACGGAGAGCGCGAGGAAGCGTACGGGCGAGTCCGCCGCGCCCATCAACGAGGCGCTGCGGCGCAGCACTTCGACCCCGCCGCCGCCCGGGAGGTGCACGTCCAGCAGGACGACGTCGGGCCGGGTGGCCGTGATGACGGTGACGGCCTGCTCCACGTCGCCTGCCTCGCCGACGACGTCGACGCCCGTCTCCTCCGTCCGTCCGATCTCCGCCTGCACGCCCGCGCGGAACATGCGGTGGTCGTCGACGAGGACCACCCGGACCTGTCCGGGGCCGTCCGCGGTGCCTGCCGTCTCGTCCGGTGTCTCCTGCGTCACGACTGGGCCGCCCTCTCCATCTCCAGCTCCACCTCTGTCCCCTCACCGGGAGCCGACCGCAGCCGGGCCGTGCCCCCGTGGCGCCGCATGCGGCCGATGATGGACTCGCGCACGCCCATCCGGTCCTCCGGCACCGCGTCCGGGTCGAAGCCCGGGCCCCTGTCCCGTACGGACACGAAGACCGTGCCGCCCTCCACCTCCGCGAAGACCTGCACCGCGCCCCCGTCGCCACCGTACTTGGCGGCGTTGACCATCGCCTCGCGCGCTGCCTGGATCTGGGCGTCCAGCCCCTCGTCCAAGGGGCAGTCGCCGACGCAGACGACCTCGACGGGCACGCCGTGGCGGTCCTCGACCTCGGCGGCCGTCGCCTTGACCGACTCGGAGAGGGTCTGCGGTCCCTCGTCCTCCTCGCCCCTGCCGCGCGGCTTGTAGAGCCACTCGCGCAGCTCGCGCTCCTGGGCACGGGCGAGACGGGCCACTTCGCGGGGCTCGTCCGCGCTGCGCTGGATCAGGGTGAGGGTGTGCAGCACCGAGTCGTGTACGTGCGCGGCCACTTCGGCACGTTCCTGGGCGCGGATGCGCATCAGCCGTTCCTCGGACAGGTCCTGCATCATCCGTACGAAGTACGGCCCGGCGAGCAGGGCGACGCCGACGAGGACGGCGAGCGCGGCCTGGAGGACCGGCCCGAGGTCGCTCGCCGAACTCTGTACGACCACGATCCCGCTGACCCCGGCGGCGACCAGCACCACACCGGCGGCGCTGCGCGCGATCGGCACCAGCCCGCGGCGGCGGCTGACTTCGGCCCAGTGCGCACGCCGGGCGTCGTCGGCCTGGCGCCACACCAGCACCACGCCGAGCCCGATCAGCAGCACCGGCCACAGATAGGTGTTGACCTGTCCGAACTGGAGGTTGTCGGCGATCGCGGCCGCCCCGACGAGCAGCGCCGCGACGGCGAAGAGCTGGCCCTTGTCGGGCTTGCGCACGTGCAGCCGCGTCCACGGATCGCTCTTTCCGGAGCGGCCCGGAGCCTCCGCGCCGCCGGCGTCGGCGGTGCCCGTGCCGTCGGGGCCCTGCGTACGGCGCTCCCCGCCCCTGCCGCCTCCGCGTCCGGCGGCCTTCTCCGCACCGGCCCCGACACCGCCCGTACCGAGCGGGACGACGAACCAGAAGGCCGCGTAGAGCAGGACGCCCAGCCCGTTGGTCACGGTGAGGGCGATGAAGACGATGCGCACCCAGGAGACCGGCAGCGCCAAGTGCCCTGCCAGGCCCCGCGCGACGCCGCCGAGCATGCGGCCCTCGGCGCTGCGGTAGAGCTTGCGCAGCGGGGGCGGCGCCGGAGGCGTGACGTCGT
>NZ_LJGW01000649.1 GCF_001751255.1 Streptomyces nanshensis
CGGGAGCACGGCCGGCGCCCCGGCCCGCCCGGTGCTCTACCGCGCCGCCCGGATCGTCAGCCAGCAGCCCGGCGGCGGCCCCGAACCGGAGGCCCTCGTCACCCTGGGCGGTCTGATCGCCGCCACCGGCACGGTGCGTGAGCTGCGCGAGCGTTTCCCGGGCGCCGCCGAGGTGGACTTCGGGGACGCCGCGCTCGTCCCCGGGTTCAACGACGCGCACATCCATCTCGCCGTCGCCGCCGAGGACTTGCTGCATCTGGACCTGTCCGCCGACGCCGTCGAGGGCACCGGGGACCTGCTCGACCAGGTGCGGTCCGAGGCGGAGCGCGCCGCACCCGGCGAGTGGATCCGCGGCAGCCGCTACGACGACACCAAGACCGGCCCGCTCACCCGATGGGACCTCGACCGTGCCGCGCCGGGGCACCCCGTCCTCGTCGTCCAGGTCGCGGGGCACTGGGGCGTCGCCAACTCCCAGGCGCTGCGGGCGCTTTGCATCGACGAGGACACTCCGCCGCCCGACGGCGGCGACTTCGGACGGGGCGCGGACGGACGGCTCGACGGGCGTCTGATCGAGCGGGCCCTGATGAACGTCGTCCATCCCGCCACCGCCCGCGGCGGCCCTTCCCCGCTGCGTCCCAGCGCACCGCAGGACAGGCTGCGCGGACTGGTCCGCGCCCAGCGGCAGTGGCATGCGGCGGGCCTGACGTCGGTGTGCGACGCCCTGATCGCGCCGCAGGACATCGCACTGCTCCAACGGGCCCGTGCCCGCGGCGAGTTGACACTGCGGGTCGGGATGCTGCTGTCCGTCGACCACTACGCGGCGGCGCAGGCGCTGGGCGTGGGCAGCGGTTTCGGGGACGACGTGCTGCGGCTGGTCGGCGTGAAGGCGTTCGTGGACGGTGCGATCGGCGGACGTACGTGTCTGCTCTCCGAGCCCTACGCGGACTCCGGCGGGCACGGCCTGCAGACCACCTCCACCGAGGAGTTGACCGCGCAGGTGCGCGAGGTGCACGGCGACGGCAACCGCATCGGGGTGCACGCCAACGGCGACGCCGCGATCCGGCTCGTCCTCGACGCCTTCGAGGCGGCGCAGCGTGAGACGCCCCGCCCGTGGCTGCGGCACCGCATCGAGCACTGCTCCGTGGTCGACGCGGACATCGTCCGCCGGATGCGCCGACTAGGCGCCGTGGCCGTGCCGTTCGCCGGGTACGTGGGCTATCACGGCGGGGCGCTGCGGCGCTGGTACGGGGCGGAGCGCACGGAGCGGATGTTCGCGCACCGCACGTTCCTGGACGCCGGGGTCGCCGTGGCGGGCTCCTCCGACTATCCCTGCGGCCCGTACCAGCCGCTGCTGGGCATCCAGTCGATGGTCACCCGCGAGGGCCTGGACGACGGTGCGCCGGTCGGCGTGAGCCAGCGGGTCAGCGCCCGCGAGGCCCTGTCGGTCTTCACTCTCGGCTCGGCCGAGGCGGAGGGGACGGCGGACCGTAAGGGGCGTCTGGTGCCGGGGCATTCGGCCGACTTCACCGTGCTCGGCGAGGACCTGCTCGCCGCCGATCCGCACCGCATCGCCTCGGTTCCCGTACTGGCGACATACGTGGGCGGTGAGTGCGTCCACGAAGCGTGACGCGCTCACCGCCCTGTTCGCACCGCCCTGTTCGCACCGTCCTGTCCTCACCGTCCGCACGGCCGCCGGGAGACCGGCTCCGGCGCACTACTGCGGGTGCGGCCGCAGCGCCGGGTCGACGCGGCGGGAGGGTTCGATGCGGTCGGCGAGGCTGCGCAGCGTGCGGGCGAGGGTCTGCCGGGAGCGGCGGACCCGGGGCTCCTCGTCCGGGACCACGGGCGCGTCCGGCAGCGCGGAGTGCGCGAGGTCGCGGGTCGCGTCCGCGATGAGGGGGCCTTCGATCGGGAACATGGTCTCTCCTTCGCTCAGCGGGGTGCGGGTCCGGTGGTGGTGCGTACGACGAGTTCGGTGGGGAGCTTGATGCGCGGGACCTTCTCCTCCCGCGGCGGTTCCAGCACCAGCCGCCCGGCCATGCGGCCCTTCTCCCCCATGGGCTGGCGCACGGTCGTCAGTCGGGCGCGCTCCGCCTCGGGGACGTCGTCGAAGCCGACGACGGAGATGTCGCGTCCGGGGACGAGGCCGCGCTGCTCGCACGCGTCGAGCACCCCGAGCGCGAGGACGTCGCCGATCGCGAGGACGGCGGTGGGCCGTTCCGCGACGTCGAGGATGTGGGCCGACTGGGAGGCCGCCGCGGTACGGGAGTTGCGGCCGGCGGCGACGACGCGGACGCTCTCCCAGGCGACTCCCACCTCGTCGAGCGCGTCCCGGTAGCCGGCGAGGCGGCCCCTCAAGTCCGCGCAGTCCGAGGCGCGTTGCTCGTCGAGGGTGGCGGGGCCCGTAGTCCCCGGGCCGCTGACGTGGTCGACCATGACGGCGACCCGCCGGTGCCCGAGCCGGACGATGTGCTCCGCGGCCATCCGCGCCGAGCCCCGCTCGTCGATGCCGACGTACGGGATGGACGGGTCGTCGGTCTCGTCGGTGGTCACCAGCGGCAGGCCGCGCGCCCGTATCAGCTCCTTCGCCGGGTGGCCGCCGGGCACGCAGTACAGACAGAACCCGTCGACGACCGCGTTGCGCACGGCCGTCTCCGGGTCACCGCTGCCCGGCGGCATGGGGATGAGCAGCAGCCCCGTGCCGGACTCCTCGGCGACCTCGGCGACTCCGCGGAGAAAGCCCACGGAGTAGGGATCGGCGAAGGCGTAGGACAGGGTCTCGGTGAAGACCAGACCGATGGCGCCGGCCCGGCCCCTGCGCAGCGAGCGCGCGGTGGCGTCGGGCCCGGGATAGCCGAGGCGGCGCGCGGCTTCGAAGATCCGCTCCCGCAGCGCCTTGTTGAGCTGGTCGGGCCGCCCGTACGCGTTGGAGACGGTGGTACGGGAGACCCCCACCTCGTCCGCGACGGTCTGCAGCGTCGCCCGCTTTGCTCGCCCGTCCACTCGCCCGTCCATGGGCCCACACCGTTTCTGTATCGATTAAGTCTGTATCGATACAGTAGGACCGCGCGGCAAGCCCTGTCCAATGGTTTTTCCGGGACGGGGGCGCCAACAGGGCGGCGCGGGGCCGCCGTTGAGACGGAGGCGGCGGGACGTTCCCGCTCAGGGAGACGTCAGGGATGTCAGAGGGCGTCAGGGACGTCAGGAGGACTCGACGGCCGACTTGATCCGCCGCCCGAAGTCGTCCGCGTCCTTGCGCGCGGCCTTCAGCGCGACCCCCGCGGCGACCTTGCCCACGCCGTGCCCGGTCAGGGAGTTGAACAGCCGTACGCGCGTGGTGCGTTCGCCGGTGGCCTCCAGGTCGTAGCCGCCCTCCTCGGCGGTCACCAGGTTGTGCGAGATCTCCGTCCAGCGGATCCGGGCGGGCGGGCTGAACTCGGTGATGCGGAACTCCCGCCGGGTGCGCACGCCACCGTCCCTGACCGTGCTCCGGTAGACGGTGCCCACGCCCGTCGGGCCGTCGGTGACCTTGGTCATCTCCTCGACGCGGGGACTGAACGTCGGGTCGTTCTCGCCGTCGGCGAGGAAGGCGAAGACCTCGTCCACGGGACGGTCGACCTCCGTGATCACCTCGAACTGTCCGGCCATCGTCTCTCCCTGCCTCGGATCGCTCCGCCCGTCCGGACCCCGCGCCCGGACCCGCCCTGCATCGCCCGGCACCGCGCACTCCCGCGCGGCGCCGCCACTCAGGGCTGCTTGCGGGCCTGCTCGGTGGCCTTGTGCGCAGCGTCCCGTTCGGAACTGGCACTGGCCGTGCTCAACGCACCGCCCGCGCTCTCCAGATGGGCCCGGACGAACCACTGGAAGAGTTCGAGGCTGCGCAACTGCTCCAGGAGCATGTCCTGCGTGACGGGATCGCTGACGTCGGTGGCGCGTACCGCCTCGCGGTGGTCCTCGATGACGCCGGTGTAGACGAGGTCGAGGGCGCCGAGGTGCTCGATGGACTCGGCACGGCCGATGGCGTAGTCCTCCCATGTGCGCTGCGCGACGAGTTCGCCGGGCGTGCCGGGCGGTGAGCCGCCGAGGGTGGAGATGCGCTCGGCGGTGGTGTCCGTCATGTCGCGTACGGAGTCGACCTGCGGGTCGAGCATCTCGTGCACCGCGATGAAGTGCGGACCGACCACGTTCCAGTGGATGTGCTTGAGCGTCAGGGCGAGGTCGTTGAGTGCGTGCAGCCGCATGGTGAGCAGCCGGATGACGTCGCCGCCGTCCCGCTGTGTCATGCCGGGGACCGTGTACTTCGGCTCGGGCGTGCTGGGCACCAGGCTCTCCCTCTGCGCGTCGGACGGCTCCGCCCGGTCGGCGGCCTCGCCTCCCATGCGACCACCGGTACGCGGCGGGCGCGCGCCGGGAGGGCGACGGGTGCGGCCATTCGGGAGGCGCCAGACGACCGCGGAGGAACGGCGGCGCCCGGCGCGGGTCGCCGCAGGCGCGGTCA
>NZ_LJGW01000646.1 GCF_001751255.1 Streptomyces nanshensis
CGCGGAATCAGCCGCCCCGGCCCCTTCCCGCTCTTACCGTTTCCGCTCTTGCCGTTCCCGCTCTTCCCGTCGCTCTGCGGGTGCCCGTCCGGCAGACCGTTCCCGTCCGTCCGTACGGAGGTCTCCGCCGGTGCCGGTGCGTCCTTCCGCGCATCCGCCTCCGCATCCGCCTGCGTCTGCTCCTGCGTGTGCGTCTGCTTCTGCGTCTGTGTGCCGGCGGCGCTCACGGCTTCTCCTTCCCCGCCTTGAGGGCGTTCGCCGCGACGTGTTCGAAGCGCCGGTCGAAGAGCGTCGACGCGTCGAACTTCTCCTGGCCGGTCTCCTTCGCGAGCAGGTCGACGGTCCGCTGGTGGCGCTTGATCACCGGGCCCCAGTCGGCGGGGATCTCCGGCTCGCCGTTGTGGCGGTGGAGATAGACGCCGTCGTCGTGGCTCAGGCCCTGGTCCTTGACCGCGTAGCCCTCGACCCACTCCTTCGGGTGCTCGTACGCCCAGAACTGCGCGCGGGCCCAGAGCTTGACGAACTCCCGTATCGCCGCGGCCTTTTCGGGGTCGGCCACGGACTCGGTCGGCGCCCACAGATGGGAGGCGTCGTCCCGGATGCCGTGCGGGATGGTCTTGCCGCCCTGCTTGCCGTACTTGGCCGGATAGCGCTTGAGGTTGACGTCCCCGAGGGGCGCCGCGTCGACCTGGCGCTCGCCGAGCGCGGTCGAGTAGACGTCGCCGGTGCTGGGCATCTCGACGAGCTTCACGTCGTCCTTCTTCAGCCCCGCCTTCGCGAGGATGCGCAGCACGAGGGCGCCCTGTGCCTGCCCCGGGCTGAACGCGATCTTCTTTCCGCGCAGATCCTTCAGCGAGTCGATATGCGCGCCGGGCGCGATGCCGAGCCGGTAAATCGGATTCCGCCGGGGGTCCTTGCGTACTTCCGCCGCGACGAGCTTGGTGTCCAGACCCGTCCAATGCGCGTGAATGGACGGCACTTCGGCGGCGGCGCACAGATCCAGGGAATGCGCGCGGAATGCCTCCGAGCACTGCGGGCCGCCGCTGATGTTGGCCCATTTCACTTTGAACGGCAGCTTCTCGGCGGCCCCGGAGAGTTTGAGAATCACCCGGTCCTCCGGCGCACCGATCGTCAGCGTCGTCTTCGGGGAGACCTTCGCCGGGATCTTCGTCTCGGCGAGCTTCGCGTCGCTGGTGCCGCCGGTGTCCTGCTGCGCGCAACTCACCAGCAGCGCGGGGGCGGTGAGGGAGAGCAGCAGCGCGAGGCTCCGCGATCTGCGGTGCCGTCGGAGGTACGTCGCATACGTACGGGAGGAATGCGCGCGGAAGAGCGGCCGCGGAGGACCGTGGGTGTACGGAGCGGGGCTGGGCATGTTCGTGTCCCGGTTCGTTCAGGTGCGATGGCGGTACGGCAGGCGTCACCGGACCGTCGCGGAGACCTGCGCGCGTACGGCCGGGAGAACGCCGAATCGGTGAGGGAATTGCTGCGGAGGACGGCGGGACAGCGTGGGGGAACCGTGCGCCGGAATACGGGTTTCAGCTACAGAGCGCGGAGGCGACGCGCCGGAAATCCACGGAACGGCGCTGAGTGAAACCGGAATTGAGCATGCCGTCGAAGCTAACGACGCCCCGCAGCACGGTCAACAGCCCTCCGCGCCCGCACGACGGAATGCAATACGCGCTTCGTTGGGCCGCCACTGCCGTGTTACACGGGGAAACAGTCAGCGCGTCCCGCGCGCTCCCGGCGGCACATAGTGCCGGGGCGAATCCCTCTCCTCCGGCGGCGGCGCGTTCCGTACGGGCGACTCCACCTGCGGCGCACCGGCCGGCCTGCGCCCCGCCTCGCGCTCCCAGCCGGCGCGCGCCCGCGGGTGGTAGCGGAACCGGAACGGCACCAGCCGCCACGCGTAATGGACGAACCGCCCGAGGCGCCGCAGCCGCCGCTCGTCCCGTACGGTCCACCGGTAGCCGAGGCGCTCGCGTACGGGCGCGGGGAAGAGCCCCACCGTGAACCACACGGTCAGCCGGGCCTGCGGACCGCGCAGCGCACGCCAGACCGGATGCGGAATCCAGGAGAGCGCGGGCGGCCGGGCGATGAAGCGGATGTCGAGGACGTCGCGCGTGGGCCGGTTGTCCTCCAGGACCTCGACCGCCATCCGGTCCCAGTACGCCTCGAAGTCCGGCCAGCTCTCCGGCACGGGCCGCATGCTCATCCCGTACAGCCGCCACCAGCGCACGTGTTCGTCGAAGAGCCGGTGCTTCTCCTCCTCGCTCAGACCCGGACCGAAGCGGTCGGCGACGAGGACGGTGAGCATGAAGAAGGTGGAGTGCGCCCAGTAGAAGGTGTCCGGATCGAGGGCGTGGTAAGGGCGGCCCCGTTCGTCGACGCCCTTGACCGTGTCGTGGTAGCCGCGCACCTGGCGCGCGGTCTCGGCCGCACGCGGGCCGTCGTAGACGACGCCGCCGATCGGATACAGCGACCGGAACAGCCGCTGCCAGCGCTCCTCGAAGAAGCGGGAGTGCTCGGCGACTCCGGCGCCCAGGCCCGGGTGCATGTTCTGCATCGCGCCCGCCCACGGGGCGAGCAGCACTCCGCGCCAGTCGCCGAAGTACGTCCAGGTGAGCGAGTCGGGGCCCAGGGGCTCGGGCGTCCCGGGCGTCCCCGGCGTACGGGCGGCGGAACCGTCACCGGGGCCGGAACGGGCGTCGGGATGCTCCTCCATACGCCCGCTCCTTCCCCGTGGCTCGTCCCGCGTGCCGACTGCCGCGCCGTACGCGGCCGTTACTGCCCGGCGGACCCCGCGGAGACGGCGGCCCCGATCACCGCGGCCTGCGCGATCTGCATCTCGTCCAGCGCCTTCTTGAGCGCGGGCCCGGCCTCACCGGCACGCTCCGACAGCTCCTTGATGCGCTTCTTGTACGTACGCCGGTCCTTGCCCGAGGTGACGGTCGGGAACCCGCCCACGGCGGCCAGCGCCGTCAACGCGGCCTGCCGGGTGCTGAATTCGGCGACGGGACGCCCACCGGTGAGCGTCTCGGCGGCCTCGGCGTGCAGCCGCTTGACCAGCGTGGCGTCCTTCACCTGGATCTTGTCGGAGAGCCATGTGCGCCGCTCGACGCGGATCGCGCGGTTCTTCTCCAACTGCGCCTCCACAGCCTGGAACGTCTGCTTGCGCTCCCGCTGCACCAACGCCTTCCACTTGCGCGGCTTCTCCGCCGCTATGCCGCGCAGCGCCTCGTCGAGGAGCGGATCTCCCGTACGCCTGTCACCGACGGCGCGCACCTTGCCGTTGTCGTCGGTGATACACCCACGGTCGGTCAACTCGACGAGCACCGCCGCACGCAGCACACTGCCGAGCACATCCCGCTTCGTGAGCTTCTCCTTCTCGGTGTCGCACGCGAGCAGGTACAACTCGGCGGGGAGGCTGCGCCCGTCCCCCGGATTCTTGTCCTTACGGTCCATGCCCCCATCACAGCACGGATGCGCGGGCCGACCGAAGCCCCAGTCACGGCCTTTGTGCCCGCACGGGCCGCGTACGCGACGCCGCACGGCCCGGCCGTCCCGGCCGCCCCCGGACGTAAGGGACATCACCGGGCGCACCGACGCGCACGCGGGCCCGTGCGCCCGGCATCATCCGACTCGGCGGAGGTTGTGCGGATGCTGTGTGGGAGGTACGCGGTGGACGGGATCGTACTGATGTCGGACCCCAGGGTCGCGGCGGTCGCCGTCGAGGAGTGCGGCGAACCGCTGGTGGACTGCCGGACCCGCTTCCATGTCGACGAGCGCCGCTCGGATCCCGAGGGGCACTGGGCGCATCTGCGCGCCGGGGTGGCCGACCGACTGGCCCTCGCGGAACGCTCGCTCCCGTACGGCTGGCACTGGCTCCTGGTGGAGGGCTACCGCTCGCCCGCCCGGCAGCGGGAGATCTACGACGGCTACGCGGCGTCGCTGCGAAGGCTGCGGCCGGAGGCCACTGAGGCGGAACTCGCATGCGCGGCCGCACGCTGGGTCGCCCCGTCCCACACGGCGGGCCATGTCGCGGGCGCGGCCGTCGACCTCACCGTCCGCACCCGGGACGGCACCGAGGTGGACATGGGCTGCCCCGAGGCAGCCACCCCCGAGGAGAGCGCCGGAACCTGCTACACGGCGGCCCCGGACCTCCCGGCACACGCCCGCCGCAACCGCGGGGCGATGATCCACGCGCTCCGCTCGGCGGGCATGGTCAACTACCCCACGGAGTGGTGGCATTGGTCGTACGGAGACCGCTACTGGGCCTTCACGACCCGGGCCCGGAGCGCCCGCTACGGCCCGGCGGACCCGCCCTGACCTGCCCCGGCGGCCGCCGAAGACGAAGCCCCGCACAGGACCCACCCAGAACCGGAAACGGAAAGCCGGAAGGGGACCGAGAACGCGCACCCCGAGGGGCGTGCAGGGGCCGCAACCCGCACGACCAACCAACAACCGGGAGCGGGAAGCCGGAAGCCGGAAGCCGGAAGCCGGAAGAAAACGTGCACCAGGGGGCCGCAG
>NZ_LJGW01000642.1 GCF_001751255.1 Streptomyces nanshensis
GGTCGCCGCCGTGGCCGCCGCCACCGGTGTCACCTGTGCCGGCGTCCCCTCCCGCGGATCCGCCGCTCTTCCCCTGCACGGTGCCTTCGCCCTGCTCGGTGCCGCCGGCCGCGCCGTTCACCGCCGGAGAGGAGAACGACGAGGACGGCCGTACGGATTCGGGAACTCCGGTGCCACCGGAGCTGCCGTCACCGTCCGCGCAGCCCGCTGCCGCGAGGAGCGCCCCGGCGGCGACACCGCGTAAGAGCCTGCGTAAGAGATCGCGTAAGTGATATGTCCGTCGGTGTCCCATCGCCACGACTCCCCCTTCGGGCGCCCGCAGGAGGCACCCGCCGACTCGTCCCGCCCCGGCCCCCGCCTCTCCGGGCGGAGGTCTCATCTCCCAACATGGCACCGGGCGGTTCGGTGCCGCCGCCCAACTCAGGCCAGTTTTCCCGCACTTGGGCGGACCTTCACTCCGCGGCGGCCCGCCGCCCGCCCGGCGTGCGGCCCGTTCCCCCTCGTAGGCGACAATGACCTGCGCAGGGCGACGGGGATCAGGAAGCCGGTGGGAATCCGGCACGGTCCCGCCACTGTGACCGGGGAGCGGACCCCAGCGAGGCCACGGCCCGACGTACGGGCTGGAAGGCAGGGGTGAGCGGTGATCCGGGAGTCAGGAGACTGACCCGTCGCCGGTCCACCGACTGGGGCGAGGACACCCCGGGAAGGATCACGATGCCGAGTCGTGCCGTGTCCCCGTACGGAAGCGAACCGGACGGGAAGGGCCCCGACGGCCCGTGCCCGCAGGGGAAGCGGCCGGGCCCAGGCAGGCGCAGCCTGGTCGCGGGCGGCGGGGCGGCGGCGCTCGCCGCGTCGGGGCTGCTCGCGGGGTGCGGACTGGGCGGCGGCGAGGGGAAGCGGGACCGTTTCCGTGCGGCGTTCACCGCGGGCGGCTCGCAGGAGAGCCTCGATCCGCACGTGGCGCCGAACTTCGTCGACCAGGCCCGTGCGAAGGCGCTGTTCGACACGCTCGCCACGTACGACGACGAGATGGCCGTACGGAAGCGTCTCGCCGAGTCCTGGGAGAGCGACCCCTCGGGCCTGCGCTGGCGCATACGGCTGCGGGAGGCGTCCTTCCACGACGGTGCGCCGGTCACGGCGAAGGACGTGCTCTACAGCTACCGCCGCGCCGCCGACCCGAAGACCGGCTCGCCCTCCCAACAGCTCCTGTCCGCCGTGGACTTCGGGGAGAGCCGGGCCCGTGGCCGGCGGGAGCTGACGCTGGTGCTGAAGCGTCCGGACTTCGAGTTCCCCACCGCGTTCGCCGGTCCCGGCACGGAGATCGTGCCCGAGGGCACCACGAGCTTCCGGCATCCGGTGGGCTCCGGACCGTTCCGCTATGTGTCGTTCAGGCCGGGCGGCATCGCGCGCTTCCGCCGCTGGGAGGGGCACTGGTCCGGGGCGCCGCGCCTCGGCGAGCTGGAGATCGTGCCGGCCAACGAGGAGTCCGCGCGCGTCAACGCGCTGCTCTCCGGCCAGGTGCACTACGCGGCCGACATCTCCGGGGCGTTCATCGACCGGCTCGAACGCGCCCGCGCCGTAGAGGTGTTGACCTCGAAGCAGGCCACGGCCCAGCAACTGCTGCTGCGTACCGGACGCAGCCCGTTCGACGATCCGAAGCTGGTGGAGGCGGTGCTGCTGGGCGTCGACCGCGAGGCGCTGGTACGGGTCGCGCTGGCGGGACGGGGCGGCGTCGGCAGCGATCTGTTCGGCAAGGGGCTGCGGGGCTATCCGCCCCAACTGCCCGAGCGGGAACGGGATGTGGCGCGTGCGCGGAAGCTGGTGCGCGAAGCCGGCGCCGACGGGCTGGCGTTCACGCTGGAGACCAGCACCGTGGACGCCTCCTGGGAGTCGGCGGCCACGCTCATCTCGCGGCAACTGCGCGAGGTCGGGCTGCGCGTCACCCCGCACACCCGTGCCTCCGCCACGTACTTCAGCGAGATCCAGGACAAGGGCGTCGCCGCGCTCAACACCACGTCCACGCTGCCGGTTTCGGACTTCCTCCAGCAGCGGATGCGCAGCCGCGCGGCACGCAATCTGACCGGGTTCCGCTCCGGACGCTTCGACGAGCTGATGGACCGTGCCCGCTCCACCCGCGACGAGCAGGACCGGCTGCGGCTGCTGTACCGGGCGCAGCGCATCGCCCGCGAGAAGTCCGGCATGCTCGTGTGGGGGTTCTCCGACGCGAACGACGCGATCGCCTCGTCCGTGCGCGGGCTGCGCGCCGCCGCGCCCAACTCCCATGCCTGGGCCCGTTTCGACGACGTCGAGCTGGGCTGAGCGTGCGCCGTCACGTCCTGCGCCGATGCGCGCTGGCGCTCGCCCAGTGCTTCTTCGCGCTCGTCGTCGTCTTCGCGCTGGACTCGCTGGTGCCGGGAGACACCGCGGACGTCCTCCAGGGCGACCACGGCACACCGCAGCAGGCGGCGGCGCTACGGGAGCGGCTGGGCCTCGACGAGCCGGTGTGGCTGCGCTTCTGGCAGTGGCTTGGGTCCCTGCTCACGGGCGATCCGGGGCGTTCGCTGGTGACGGGGCTGCCGGTGGGCGAGGAGATCGGGCGGCGGCTGGCGGTCTCCCTGGTGCTGGCGCTGCCCGCCCTGGCGCTGGTCGCGCTGCTGGCGCCGCTGCTGGGCGTCGTCGCGGGGCTGCGGGAGGGCAGCCGTACGGACCGGGCGCTCAACTCGGCGGCCCTGCTGCTGCATTCGGTGCCGGAGTTCGTTCTCGCGATGCTGCTGATCGCCTCGGTCTCCCTCGCCGCGGGGCTGCTGCCGGCCACCGCGGCGGGCATGGACGGGGCGGGGCTGCTAGCCGAGCCGGGCGTGCTCGTGCTGCCGGTGGTCGTGCTGACCGCGCGCCAACTGTGCGATCTGGCACGGCAGATACGGGTCGGCGTGGCCGCGCGGCGCGGCAGCGCACCCGCGGAGCATCTGCGGCTGCTGGGGATGCCGGAGCGGCGGGTGGTGTGGCGCCATGTGCTGCCGAGCGCGCTCGCGCCCGCGGTGCAGCAGTTCGCCCGCTGCGTTGAGGGGCTGCTCGGCGGGGCGCTGATCGTGGAGTCGCTGTTCAGCATCCAGGGTGTGGGCACGGGGTTCGTCGAGGCGGTGCAGAACCGCGACACGCCTCAAGTGCAGTCGTACGCGCTGCTGTTCGCGGGCACCGTCGTCGCGGTCAACCTGGCGGGCGATCTGCTCTCGCACCGGCTGACGCCGCGCGCGGAGGCGACGGCGTGACACGGGAAGAGCCTGTGGCGGCCAAGACTGCCGACTCCGGGGCGGCCGGCTCCGTAACGGCGGTGGCCTCCCGGCGCCGGCGCGCGCCGTCGGCCGGCGATCTGCTCGCCTGGCTGCTGCTCGGTCTTCCGGCGCTGCTGGCCCTGGCCGGGCCGCTGATGGCGGGCCCCGAGGGGCCGCCACCGGGCGCGCTCACGCCGCCGTCCCGGCCGCCCGGTCCGGGGCACCCGCTGGGCACGGACGTACTCGACCGCGACGTGCTGTCGCTGGTGCTCCGCGGCGGCCTCACCGTGCTCGGGGGCGCGCTCGGCGCCCTGCTGCTGTGCTACGTACTCGCCGTGCCGCTCGGGCTGTTGGCCGCCGGGGCGCGGCGGCTGCTGGACGAGACGATGATGCGTTCCCTGGATCTGCTGCTGGCGCTGCCCGGTCTGATGCTGCTGCTGGCGCTGGCGGCCACCGGGCGCCGCGGGTGGCTGTGGCTGGTCGTGGTCGCCGCGGTGCTCCAACTCCCGTCCGTGGCACGGCTGGTACGGGCGGCGGCGCTCGCTCCGGGCTGCCGCACGGTCGTCGAGGCGCTGCGGATGCAGGGCAGGGGCTGGGCGTACATCCATCTGCGCCATCTCACCCGGGAGTTGGCGGGGCCGCTGGCGACCGACGCGGGCACCCGCTTCTCCGGCGTGCTCTATCTGCTGGCCTCGGCGAACTTCCTCGGTCTGGGCCTGCCGTCGTCCGCGCCGGACTGGTCGGTGCTCATCGAGCGCAACAGCGACGCCCTGTTCACCCAACCCGCCGCCGTACTGGTGCCCGCGGGGCTGCTGATGTCGCTGTGTGTGGGCGGCAATCTGTGCGTCGACCGGGCGCTCGCACGCCGGAGGGCGGCGGCATGACGGCGGACGGCATCGGGGCAGAGGACCTGCGGGGCGCCATGGGCACGGGAGCGCCGCTGCTGGAGGTACGGCGGCTCTCCGCGCACGCCGCCACGGCGGCCCGACCGCTGCTGCACGAGGTGTCGTTGAGCGTTCCGGCGGGCAGGGTGACCGCCGTCGTGGGCCCCTCCGGGAGCGGCAAGACCACGCTGGGGCTGGCGGCGCTCGGGGCCGCGCGGCCCGGCGTACGGCTCGAAGGGCGGGCGCTGCTGGAGGGCGAGGATCTGCTGGCCGCGGACGAGACGCGGCGGCGCGCGCTGCGGTCGGGCACCACGGGGCATCTGGCGCAGCACCCCGAAACGGTGCTGGATCCGGTGCGCCGTGTCGGCAGCGGGCTGCGCACCGTGGCGGCGCTGCGGCACCGGGGGCGTGCCGCGCG
>NZ_LJGW01000657.1 GCF_001751255.1 Streptomyces nanshensis
CCGGCGCGCTCTGCACGCCGGGCGCCCACCCCCTCCCGCGTGGGTCCGGGGCCTTCCGTCCGGTGCCTTCTGTCCGGGGCCTTCAGCCGATGCGCCTGTGCACGTTCTTCTTCGTGGACGGGCCGGGCACCGCCTCGGCGATCCACGGCCCCTCGGAGGAGGAGTCGATGACGCCGTCCTCCAGCCATGTGTACGCGCCGTCGAGGATGCCCCGTACGACCTTGCGGTCCAGGTCGTCGGTGTTGTGCCACAGCCTGCCGAACAGCTCCTCGACCCGGACCTTCGCCTGCCGGCAGAAGACGTCAGCGAGCTGGTACGGCGCCTTGCCGTCGGGCACGCTGCTCAGGGCGTCGCGCCGCAGCTTCTCCGCCCGTACGCACGCGGCGCTCATCGCGAACAGCTCCGCGCCGATGTCCACGATCCGCCCGAGGAAGCCCTGCTTGGTCTCCATGCGCCCCTGCCAGCGCGACATGGCGTAGAAGGTCGAGCGTGCCAGCTTGCGCGAGGTGCGCTCGACGTAGCGCAGATGGACGGCCAGTTCGCCGAAGTCGGCGTACGTACCGGGCAGTTGGCCGGGACCGGCGACGAGCTTGGGCAGCCAGCGTGCGTAGAAGTTGCCCGCGGAGACGGCGGCGCGTCCCTTGTCGGAGAGGGTCTTGTCCGGGTCGATCAGATCGCCCGCGACCGAGAGATGGGCGTCGACGGCCTCGCGGGCGATGAGGAGGTGCATGATCTCCGTCGAGCCCTCGAAGATGCGGTTGATGCGCAGATCGCGCAGCAACTGCTCGGCGGGGACGCCGCGTTCGCCGCGCGCCGCGAGGGACTCGGCCGTCTCGAAGCCCCGTCCGCCGCGGATCTGGACGAGTTCGTCGGCCATCTCCCAGGCCATCTCGCTGCCGTAGAGCTTGGCGAGCGCGGCCTCGATGCGGATGTCGTTGCGCTCCTCGTCGGCCATCTGGCTGGAGAGGTCGACGACGGCCTCCAGCGCGAACGTCGTGGCGGCGATGAAGGACATCTTGCTGCCGACCGCCTCGTGCTTCGCGACGGGACGCCCCCACTGCACCCGGGCCTCGCCCCACTCGCGGGCCACCTTCAGACACCACTTGCCGGCGCCCACACAGGTCGCCGGAAGGGAGAGCCGACCGGTGTTGAGAGTCGTCAGCGCGATCTTGAGGCCCTCGCCCTCCGCGCCGATGCGGTTGGCCGCCGGTACGCGGACCTGATGGAGCCGGGTGACGCCGTTCTCCAGACCACGCAGGCCCATGAAGCTGTTGCGGTTCTCGACGGTGACGCCCTCGGAGCCGCCCTCGACGACGAAGGCCGTGATGCCGCCCCGGTGTCCCTCGGACTTGGGCACCCGGGCCATGACGACCAGCAGGTCCGCGACGACGCCGTTGGTCGTCCACAGCTTCACGCCGTCCAGGACGTAGTCGTCCCCGTCCGGTACGGCGGTCGTCGCCAGCCGGGCCGGGTCGGAGCCGACGTCGGGCTCGGTGAGCAGGAACGCCGAGATGTCCGTACGGGCGCAGCGCGGCAGGAAGGCGTCCTTCTGCTCCTGGGTGCCGAACATCTTCAGCGGCTGCGGCACCCCGATCGACTGGTGGGCCGAGAGCAGCGCCCCGACCGCGGGGCTCGCGCTGCTGATCATCGCCAGCGCCTTGTTGTAGTAGACCTGCGTGAGACCGAGGCCGCCGTACTCGGGGCCGACCTTCATGCCGAGCGCCCCGAGTTCCTTCAGACCGGTGACGACCTCGTCGGGGATGCGGTCCTCACGTTCGATGCGGGCACCGTCGATCTTCGTCTCGCAGAAGTCGCGCAGCTTCGTGAGGAACTCCTCGCCGCGCTGCACGTCCTCGGCGTCCGGTTCCGGATGGGGGTGGATCAGATCCAGCCGGAAGCGGCCCAGGAACATTTCCTTGGCGAAGCTGGGCTTGCGCCAGTCCTGTTCGCGTGCGGCCTCGGCTACTTCTCGGGCTTCGCGCTCGGAGACAGTCATCTCACTCATCTCGCCGCGTGGTAGGGACAGTGATCGCCGTGCGGCGCTCCTGCGGCGCCGCGCACTACCGGCCGGTGCTACTCGCTCGTATGTACCCGGTTCATCCGATGCGTACCAGTGTCCCGGCAGGACGGCCTCAGCGCGCCTCCCGCGGCGTGTGCTTCGCGCGTTCCGTGCGTGCCCTCTAGAGCCCCGTCTTCCCGGTGGCCCAGTAGGGCTGGGTGCGGATCGTGCGGCGGTCCAGGCCGTGCAGCGTGCGCAGGGCCTGGCGCTGCCGCTGGATCGAGCCGCCGTGCCCGGCCAGATACACGGCCTCGGGCGCGAGCCGGCGGATCTCCTCCTTCGCCGGTGTGCCCACGAGCCACGCGTCGAGCGCGGCCCCCTCCTCCTCGGCGGACAGGAGGACGACGGCGTCGGGCAGCAGCTTCCGTACGTACTCCGCGTCGGGCTCGTGCACTTCGGTCACCGCGAGGAGCCGTGACCCTTCGGCCTCGGCACGGCCTGCCATGGCGGCCATCAGTCCGAGGGTGCTGGCGTCGCCCATGACGAGGGCGGAGCGGGGCGAGGTCCAGCGGAAGCCGCGTGCGGAGGCGAGGCCGCACCAGTCGAGTTCGGCGCCCGGTTCGAGGGACTCGATCAGGCGGAGGCCGGGGGCGTCGTGGCGTCCGTGGTCGTGGAAGAGGACGGTGGCCGTGCCGGCGTCGGGGTCCGGGGTCTCGGGGGTGTAGTGGCGGAAGTCGTTCGCGGCGACGCGGAAGGCGGTGACGTCGCACGGCGAGAACTCCCGCGTCCGCAGGTCCTCGCCGGCGAAGGTGACGCGCAGCAGTCCCGGCGAGGGGCGCTCGGCGGACACCACGGTGGTGGTGAATCCACGGCGCTGCGTGTAGTCGGCGAGGAACCTCGGGACCCGTGCCACCTTCCGCCTCCCTGCTGGGGTGAGCCGCGCTGCACGAAGGTCTCCCGGAGCGGGAGCTTCGTTAGGTTAGCCTAACCTAACGAATGGTGGACGTACGGGGAAGCCCCGGGCCGAACGCGGGCCTCCCGTACGGACGTTGGCGGCTCGGCGCACCGCACGCACGTCAGGGCACGACGCGGAAGTGCGTGGTCAGACGGCCCTCACCGTCCAGGACGTGGAACGCGAGCATCGGCGGCAGGGCGAAGTCGAGCGGGCCCTCCTGCTCGCCCTCCCACGGCATCCGCAGCGTCGAGACGACGCCCGGCGCGGCCACCAGCGGCAGCCCCGCGAACGTCGTGACGGCCGGGGTGTGGCTGTGCCCGCACAGCAGCGCCGCCAGCCGCGGGTGCCGTTCGACGACGGCGGCGAGGCGCTCCTCCCCGAACTGCCGGATGGGATCGACGTACTGGCCGTACAGCGGCAGCGGCGGGTGGTGGAAGCAGACGAACACGGGCCGGTCGTCCGGGGCTTCGGTGAGGGCGTCGTCGAGCCAGGCGAGGGTGGCGTCGTCGAGGCGGCCCTCGCCGCGGCCGGGGATGCTGGAGTCGCACATCGCGAAGGTGGCGCCGGGCAGTCGGTGCAGGCGGTTGACCGGGGAGGAGTCGGCGGGGTCGCCGCCGAGGAGGCCGGCGCGGTAGGCGCCGCGTACGTCGTGGTTGCCGGGGCAGTGCAGCAGGGTGTGCCGGGAGGTCTTCAGCAGCGCCGCGGCCTGCTCGTACTCCTCGGGTGTGCCGTGGTCGGCGACGTCGCCGGTGAGGACGACGGCGTCCAACTCGCCCGGCAGCCCGTCGAGTCGGCGCAGCACCCGCTCGGCGCGCTCCAGTGCGCGGGCGCCGCCGTCGCCCCGGTCCTGGCCGATGTGGATGTCGCTGATGTGCGCGAAGACGAACAAGCGCTCACTCCTTCCAGTCCACCGCGAAGGCGCGGGCGGGGTTGCGTACGGAGATGCGGGACGCGGTCTCGGCGCCCGACTCCCGTGTGATGCGCGGCAGAAGGACCTCCGGCAGACGGCGCATGCCGGGTGCGGCGAGCGCCGCAGCCGTCGTGGTGTCGGAGCCGAGCAGGACGCGGTCCGCGTGCCCGTGCCCGACGAGGGCCGTCAGCGAGTCCGTCAGCCGTGGATCGGTCGCACGGTGGGCGTGGGAGGGCCCGTCGAAGACCAACCAGGCGCCGCGGCGGGCGAGTTGAAGGTGCAGCTCCGGGTCCGGGAGCCGGCCGGGATGGCCCAGCAGGACGCGGTGCGGCGGCACGCCGCAGCGCTCGCAGAGCAGATCCAACACGTCGTGCGCCGCGGTGCCGCCCTCCAGATGGACGGCGACGGGCGCTCCGGTGGCGTGATGGGCCTCGGCGGCGGCGTGCAGGGTGCGGGTGGCATGGGCGTCGAGTACGTCGCGGCTTCCGGCCACCTTGATCAGTCCGGCGCGCGGGCCCTCGCCGCAGACGCTGCCGCGGATGCCGTCGGTCAGCTCGTCGACGAACAGCCGGGCGAGATCGGCGCGTTCGCTTCCGGGGCCGCCGGTGCGGGCGGGCCACCCGTAGCCGGCCTTCTGACCGATGTAGTGCACGGCCTGGTGCAGCCCGGTCGCAGCCACCAGATGCAGCCCCGTACGCCGGGCGACCTCGGCCAGCGCGCCCGCGCAGCGCCCCATGCCGTACGGCGTCCACTGCACGGCCGACCCGCCGCCCG
>NZ_LJGW01000651.1 GCF_001751255.1 Streptomyces nanshensis
GGGGCAGACCCAGGAAGAAGGTAGAGCCGCATGAGGCTGCCCGACCGCAAGGAGACCGAGGTGCGCGGACTGCTGGAGTCCGTACCGCTCGCGCCCGTGCCTCCCGATCTGGCGCTCCGAGCGCTGCTGCGCGGACTGCGCATCGCGCGGCGGCGGCGTACCGCGGCGCTGCTGCTGTGGCTCGTCTTCACGTTCGCGCTCGCGTTCGCGGTGTGGGCGGCCGTGGCGCAGCCGTGGGCGGCGCAGCCGGTGCAGACGACGACGCCGACGGGCTGGTGAACAGGCGGGCGGGAGCGTCCAGTTCCGCCCGTTCCCGCTCGTACGGAACCCCGCACGGCCCCGCACAGTTCCGTACAGCTCCGTAGAGAGAGGGGACGGGGCGCGACCCGCTCGGCCCGCGCCCCGTCCCGTTCGTCCCGTCCGTTCCGTCCCCGGATCCGGCCCTAGTCCAGCGCCTGCCGCAGATCCGCCAGCAGGTCCTCCGCCGACTCGATGCCGACCGACAGCCGCACCAAATCCGCCGGGACCTCCAGCGCCGAGCCCGCGGCCGACGCGTGCGTCATGCGTGCCGGGTGCTCGATCAGCGACTCCACGCCGCCCAGCGACTCCCCGAGCGTGAACAGCCGGCTGCGGTCGCACACCCGTACCGCCGCCTCCTCGCCGCCGGCCGCGCGGAAGGAGACCATCCCGCCGAAGGCGCGCATCTGCTTGGCGGCCGTCTCGTGCCCGGGGTGCGAGGGCAGCCCCGGGTAGTAGACCTGAGAGACCCCCGGGTGGGCTTCCAGCATCTCGGCCACGCGGGAGGCGTTCGCGCTGTGCCGCTCCATCCGTACGGCCAGGGTCTTCGTGCCGCGCATGACCAGCCACGAGTCGAACGGACCGGCCACACCGCCCATCGCGTTCTGGTGGAAGGCGATCTCCGCGGCCAGCTCCGCCTCGTCCAGGACGAGGGCGCCGCCCACGACGTCCGAGTGGCCGCCCATGTACTTCGTCGTCGAGTGCACGACGATGTCCGCGCCCAGGGCGAGCGGCTGCTGGAGATAGGGGCTGGCGAAGGTGTTGTCCACCACCAGCCGCGCGCCCGCGCCGTGTGCGACCTCCGCGAGCGCGGCGATGTCGCTGATGCCCAGCAGCGGGTTGGACGGGGTCTCCACCCACACCGCCTTCGTACGGTCGCGCAGCGCGGCCCGTACCGCCGACGGGTCGGAGGTGTCCGCCACCGACCACTCCACGCCCCAGCGTTCGGCGACCCGGGCGAAGAGGCGGAACGTGCCGCCGTAGGCGTCGTTCGGGATCACCACGTGGTCGCCGGGCACGAGCAGGGTCCGCAGCAGGCAGTCCTCGGCGGCCATGCCCGAGGCGAACGCGAAGGCGTTGCGTCCGCCCTCCAGGGCGGCGAGGTTCTGCTCGAGGGCGGTACGGGTGGGGTTGGCGGAACGGCTGTACTCGTAGCCGCCGCGCAGGCCGCCCACGCCGTCCTGCTTGTACGTGGAGACCTGGTAGATCGGTGGTACGACCGCGCCCGTCGCCGGGTCGGCGGTCTGCCCCGCGTGGATCGCGAGGGTCTCGAAGCTCTGGGGCGTGTGCCCGCTGTCGCGCTGGTCGCTCATGGGGCGAGGGTAATGCGCCGTACGGTGTAGTCAGAGCGGCTCGGTCGAACCGCTCACCCTGGTCACATTCGTCACGTCCCGCACCGCCCGCCGCACGCGTTACCCACGGGGAGACAGCAGTCATGGAAGCCCTGCTCGTGCTGATCGCACTGACCGCCATCTTCGGTGTCCTGATCGCGCCCGCGATGCGCCGTCGGCGTCAGCGCCTCCAGGGGGTGCAGGCCGTCGCCCGCGCCGTCGACCCGGGCGCGGGTTACGGATTCGTACCGACCGAGCAGCTCGACGTCCGACTCCCGGGCCCCGACCCCGAGTTCACCGAGGCGCTGGAGGAGACCCAGCAGACGCAGGACTGGCAGCCCGTGGCGCGGCTGCTCGCCCTGACCGACGAGTGGGAGCTGCGCTGGCAGCGCGTCCAGTCGCTGGCGGGCGCGGCGGCGATGGAGCTGGCGAACGCGCGGGCCCTCGGTGCCCCGGAGTCCCCGGCCGCGGGCAAGGACGGGGCGGGCGGCGGCGTCTCCTTCAGCAAGGAGCCGGGCCTGCGCGACGCCCGGTGGCTGCGGGAGTGGCGCGTGCAGCAGCCCGGCGACCCCGGCGGTGCGCAGGTGTACGCGCAGTTCCTGGTCTGGCAGGCGCTCGCCGACCCCTCCTCGGCGGACCACCGCATCATCCTGGAGGAGGCCCGTACGGTCTGCGAGGACGCCGTACGGCTCGCACCCGACGACCCCACGCCGCACATCACCGAGCTGTTCGTCGCACGCCATCTCTCCTACCGCCGGGCCGACTTCGAGGAGCTGTGGGCGACGATGCGGCGCAAGGCGCCGCACCACATGGGGGCGCATCTGGCCGCCCTGCCGTACTGGTCGGAGAAGGGCTGCGGCTCGCGCACCGACGCCGACGCCTTCGCCCAGACCGCCGCCGCGCACGCCCCCGAGGGGACGCTGCTGCCGGCGCTCCCGCTCTTCGCGGTCTACGCACATCTGCCGGACGTGAACGTGGTGCGCGGGCTCTACCAGAGCGCGGAGGTGGAGAAGGCCGTCGAGGCGGCCGAGTACGCCGTGGACCAGGTCGAGGCGGACCATCCCGTACGTCCGCACGTCCTGCACCTGCTCGTCTGCTTCCTCGTACGGGCGGAGCGCTACGGCGAGGCGATGGACGCCCTGCGCGTCGTCGACGGCTACGTCGGCGCGATGCCGTGGGCGGACTCGGGCGACCCGGCGAGCCACTACGCCGCGTACCGCGCGCTGGCGGTCTCGGGGTGGGAAGCGACGGGGGGCGCTCGGGCGCAGCTCTAGCGCCCGGACGTCCGGCAAGCGTCCGTCCGGTTCGCGTCCGTCCGTCCGCGCGCACGCGCCGGTACGCGCGGACGGAGGCGTGGCCGTCGCCCGGGAGCGCGTCAGGCAGGATGGGGAGATGGCGAACCGACTCGCGGACGAGACGAGCCCCTATCTCCTCCAGCACGCGGGGAACCCGGTGGACTGGTGGCCCTGGTCGGAGGCCGCCTTCGAGGAGGCGCGCAGGCGCGGGGTGCCGGTGCTGCTCAGCGTCGGGTACGCGAGCTGCCACTGGTGCCATGTCATGGCGCACGAGAGCTTCGAGGACGAGGAGACCGCCGAGCTTCTCAACTCCCGCTTCGTCGCGGTGAAGGTCGACCGCGAGGAGCGTCCCGACGTCGACGCCGTCTACATGGAGGCCGTGCAGGCCGCCACCGGGCAGGGCGGCTGGCCGATGACCGTCTTCCTGACGCCCGCCGCCGAGCCGTTCTACTTCGGCACGTACTTCCCGCCCGCTCCGCGCCACGGCATGCCCTCCTTCCGGCAGGTGCTGGAGGGCGTCGCCACCGCGTGGTCGGACCGGCGCGAGGAGGTCGCCGACGTCGCGGGCCGGATCGTACGGGACCTCAGCGCCCGCGGGATCCGCTACGAGCAGCCGCAGCCGCCGGGTCCGGAGGAGCTGGCCTCGGCGCTGCTGGAGCTGACGCGTGAATTCGACGCGGAGCGGGGCGGGTTCGGGGGTGCGCCGAAGTTCCCGCCGTCCATGGCGCTGGAGTTCCTGCTGCGGCACCACGCCCGTACGGGGTCGGACGGCGCGCTGGAGATGGTGCGCGGCACCTGCGGGGCGATGGCGCGCGGCGGGCTCTACGACCAGCTCGGCGGCGGGTTCGCGCGCTACTCCGTGGACGCGGGGTGGGTCGTGCCGCACTTCGAGAAGATGCTCTACGACAACGCCCTGCTCTGCCGCGTCTACGCGCACGTCTGGCGGAGCACCGGCGCGGAGACGGCCCGGCGGGTCGCCCTGGAGACGGCGGACTTCATGGTGCGCGAACTGGGCACGCCCCAGGGCGGGTTCGCCTCCGCGCTCGACGCCGACAGCGACGACGGCAGCGGACGGCACCGCGAGGGCGCCTACTACGTGTGGACTCCCGCGGAACTGACCGAGGTCCTCGGCGAGGACGACGGGCGGTGGGCCGCCGAGCGCTTCCGTGTCACGGACGAGGGCACCTTCGAGGAGGGCGCGTCGGTCCTCCAGCTCCCTGATCGGGCGGACGGCGACGAGGAGTTGGGAGACGCAGGCGGGGACGGCGACCGTGGGGCTGACGCCGCCCGTCTCGCCTCCGTACGGGAGCGGCTGCTGCGCGCCCGTGAGCAGCGGCCGCGTCCCGCCCGTGACGACAAGGTCGTCGCCGCCTGGAACGGACTCGCGATCGCCGCCCTCGCCGAGACGGGCGCCTACTTCGACCGTCCCGACCTGGTGGAGGCGGCCTCCGCCGCGGCCGGGCTGCTGACGCGGCTGCATATGAACGACGGCGGCCGGCTGGTCCGCACCTCGCGCGACGGCACGGCCGGTACGAGCGCGGGCGTGCTGGAGGACTACGCGGACGTCGCCGAGGGCCTGCTCGGCCTCTACTCCGTGACGGGCGAGGCGAGTTGGCTCGCACGCGCCGGCGTACTGCTGGAGACCGTGCTGCTCCACTTCACCGACTCCGACGGCACCCTCTACGACACCGCCGACGACGCGGAGGCGCTCATCCGCCGCCCGCAGGACCCCACCGACAGTTCGACGCCGTCCGGCTGGACGGCCGCCGCGCACGCGCTGCTCTCGTACGCCGCCTACACCGGCAGCTCCCGGCACCGCGACGCCGCCGAACGCGCCCTCGGCATCGTGCGGGCGCTCGCGCCGCGCGCCCCGCGCTTCATCGGCTGGGGCCTCGCCGCGGCGGAGGC
>NZ_LJGW01000652.1 GCF_001751255.1 Streptomyces nanshensis
CGGCGCGGGACGGCGCGGGCGAGCGGCCCGCCGGGACCGCGGACACGGACACGGACACAGATACGGATACGGGTGCGGCCGTGGACGGGGCCGCGGCGGACGCGGAGGCCGGCGCCGGTGCGGCGGGGACGGCGGGGGCGTCGGACGGTGCGTCCCGTACGGACGCTGCCGCGGAGGGCGGCTCCGGTGACGGGCCCTCGCTGGCGGAACTCGACGTTCTGGTGGGCCAGTCCCGGGAGGCGGGCATGGTCGTCGAGCTCTCGGTGGACGGTGCGTCGCGGGGCTATGCGGCGGGCGTGGAGCAGACGGCGTTCCGTGTGGTGCAGGAGGCGTTGACGAACGTGCACAAGCACGCGCCGGGTGCCCGTACGAGGGTGCGGCTGGCGCACCGCGAGGGCGAGGTCGCGGTGCAGGTGGAGAACGAGTGCCCGGAGGACGGCGCGGGCGCGGCCGGTGCGGGGCTGCCGAGCGGCGGCAACGGGCTGGTCGGCATGCAGGAGCGGGTCACGGCGCTCGGCGGGGGCTTTGTGTCGGGCCCGACGGAGGTCGGGGGCTTCCGCGTCTCGGCGGTGATCCCGGCGCGGCGGCGGGAACCGGATCCGCGCTAGTGCCGTTGTGCGGCGGCTGTCTGCCGCTGCGGGTCTGCCGTTGTCAGCGGTGCGCCGTTGTCGGGGGTCGCTCAGGCGACGGGATCCGCGTCCACGTCCGTAGCCGTAGCCGTACTCGTACCCGCGCTCTCGGAGGCCGGCGGCGCGGCGGGCCTGATGAGGCGTTCCGGGCGGACGCCGGTGAGCAGGGCCGTGATCGCGGTGTCGAAGTCCCGTCCCAGATACCAGTCGCCGGAGTGGTCGAGGCTGTAGACGCGGGCCTCGGTGTCGATGGCGAGCAGCGCGGCGTCGGGTCCGTCGGTGCCCAGGGGGCAGATCTCGGTGCGCAGGGCGCGGCCGAGGTCGGCGAGGGTGCGGGCGGCGTGCAGGGCGTGCAGCGGGTCGATGCGGACGCTGACGGGGGCGATGGTGCGGCCGGGCCCGGTGGGGGCGATGGGCAGGTTGCCGAACTCGGCCCAGACCTCGACGGCGGCGGGGAAGACGGCGTGCCGGTGGCCGCCGGGGGAGACATGGCCGCGGAGGGCGTCGGCCCACTCCTCGGCCTGGCGCATGTCCCAACGTCCGGGCTGCCAGCCCGCGTTGCGCAGGGCGTCGTCGGCGGCGACGGGGAAGCGGGTGGTGGAGGTGCGCCGGTGTGCGGCCGCGTCCCGGGCCGTGCCGTGCGCCGGGGGTCCGGGCGGCGGATGGGATCCGGGCTGGGGCCGTGGCCGGGGCGGCCGGTTCAACGGGACGCCTTCGCGCCGGCGGCCTCGGGGTCGACGGCCCGTACCCCGAAGTGCGCGAGGAGCGCTCCGCACGCGGCACAGGGCGGGGCGTAGCGCCCGTGGTACGGGTCGCCGTGTTCGCGGATGTGGCGTGCGGTGAGCCGGGCGTTCTTCAGGGCGCGTTTGGCTTCGCCGTGGGTGAGGGGCTTCGGATCGCCGCCGCCCGTACGGCGGTTGGCGCGCTTGGCGGCGCGTGCGGCCTCGGTGGCGCTGAGGTAGCGGGAGACGAGGACGGTCTCGGGGCAGCGTCCGGTGTGGCGTGCCCGGTGGTCGGTGGTGAGAGTGTCCAGGAAGTCCTGGACGAGGGGGTGCGGTGCCGGGGGCTGGTCGCCCTTGTGCCCGGTGGAGGTGAGGGTGCGGCCGCGTACGGAGAGGGCGGCGGCGACGGCGGGGAGGATGCTGTCGCGGCGTGCGTGCAGCGGGGGCGTGGTGTCCTCGGGTGCGGCGGTCCAGCCGACGCGGGGGTCGTCGTGTGCGTGGCCCGTACGTGGCGCGGCCGGTGCGGCCGGTGCGGTGCCGGGGCCTGCCGTACGTCCCGGGCCCGGGCCCGGGTTCTGCCCGGCCGCCCCGGGCGGTGTGGACGCCGGGGAATTCAGCGACGCGGTGTTCATGTGGTGGTTCCTCCCCGCACGGCCCCTTCTGCCGTTTGTGTCGTGATGTGTGCGGTGCGACGGGCCAAGTATGCAGCGTGCGGGGCGAGTCGATCATGCCAGTGGCACATCCCGGGAGAGGTACGGGCGTACGAACTCGTCCGATAAGGGGTGGTGGCGCCGGGACGGTTGGGGCGAGCATCAGTGCTAGACCGTCTACATCGAGCCTCAGAGGCAGGAGTTCCGCGATGGGCCGCACCTCTCTTCGTCGCCGCAGTGACGGTGACCTCCGCAGCCCCGCGCGCGGTTCCGGGAAGCAGCAGTGGCCGGGTCGGCGGGTGCGGCGTGCGCTGGTCGCCGCGCTGCTCGTGCCGGTGCTGGCCGTGGCGGCGGCGGGGTGCAGCGGCGGGTCCGACGGCGACGCGGGCAAGGGCGGCAAGGGCGGCGGCGGGGACAGCGCGCAGAGCGGAGGCTCGGAGTCCGGCGACGGCGGGGCGGAGAAGGGCGGAAGCGGCGACGGTGACGCCGTACCGCCGCTGGACCGCAAGCAGTTGAACGAGGCGCTGCTGAAGTCCGGTGATGTGAAGGGGTATCGGGCGCAGCGCAACAGCGAGGACGCGCTCCCGGAACAGAACACGATCGAGTCGGATGACGCGCGGTGTTCGCCGATCACCGATGTGGTGGACTCCCAGCCGGAGCAGAAGCGTTCCGCGTATACGAGCGGTGTGCTGATGAAAGGTTCCCTCAGTACGGGCGGCGCGGTGCAGCAGGTGCTGCTGTCCGCGTACGAGGACGACGGGGCGAGCAGATGGCTGGGCCGGCTGAAGAAGGCGCTGCGGAGCTGCGGTTCGTTCACGGGGAAGATCAGCGCGGGGGAGAAGACGCGGCTGCGCATCAAGGCGGGCGGACCGGTGGGCGTCGGTGACGATTCGGTGCGCTTCACGATGGAGGACACCCGCGGGCAGGACTCCCCGACGGTCTTCACGGTCGTCCGTACGGGCGCCAACACCGCGGCGTTCATGTCGGTCTCGCTCTCCGGGGAGCCGCAGGGCGTGGCCGATGCGCTGGTGGAGAAGCAGGACGAGAAGCTGAAGGAGGCCGCCGGGGGCTGACCCCCGGTGGCCGGTCGTCGGCCGGTACGGCACGCCCGTTCCGTACGCGGGTGCGGGTGTCCGCGCCGGGCGGGCGGTGCCCCGCCGTCGCCGTACCGCATAGGCTGTCCCATGTCAGCCAGACGTGCAGCAGGGGGCTTTCCGCGATGACGACAGGTCGGCTCGGGGCGGGGAACGCGGCGCCGCCGAACCGGGCGTACGCCGGGCAGGTCGTGCAGTTTCCCGACCCGGTACGGGCCGCCCGGCACGCTGCGGGGGTGCAGGTCGACGAACACGGCCTGCCGGTCTTCACCCCGTACGCGCGTGCCGCCGCGGAGATCGCCGAGCCGCCGGAGGGCTTCGGCGGCGACGAACTGCGCCTGACGGACTATGTGTCGGCCAACGCCGCGCTGCACGCCTCGGGTCACGAACTGTGGCAGGACCTGCCGCCGGTGGCGACGCCGCACGGCTGGACGTGGCACCACGTGCCCTTCTCCCGCCGCATGGAGCTGGTCCCCGTCGAGGTGAAGGTGCTGCTGCGGCACCACGGGGGTCTGGCGACGGCCAACGTCGACCACGGCAAGGGCGGTACGCGTCCGTTGCAGGACACCCGCCCGGTGCACTTCGCGGTGCCGCACCCGGTGGCGGTCTCCGAGGCGCAGGTGCTGGAGGCGGAGGAGCGGCTGGGGTATCGGCTGCCGGAGTCCTACCGGGTGTTCCTGAAGGCCGCGGGCGGCTGTGCGCCGCACGGGGTGGCGCTGGACGCGGAGTTGGGGCTCCTGGTCGACCAGCCGTTCTTCACGGTGCGGGAGGACGCCGCGGTCAACGACCTCGTCTACATCAACAAGTGTCTGCGCGACCACTTCACCAAGGACTTCCTCGGGGTGGGGTTCGTGCAGGGCGGGCTGATCGCGGTCAAGGTACGGGGCGAGTCGGCGGGTTCGGTGTGGTTCTGCGCCTTCGACGACGCGCGCGATCAGGACGGGCTCGACGTACAGGCCCGTGTGGAGCGGCTGTTGCGGCCGTGCGGCGCCGACTTCGACGAGTTCCTGCTGCGGCTCGCGGGCGATCCGCCGGAGCTGGAGACCGTCGCGAACCTGATGGTGGACGGCGGCTTCGCACGTGCCGTACCGGTGTGAGGGCCACGGCGGCGGGCTGCGGGCCAGGTGCCACCGGCCGTGTACCGGGCCGGCGTTGAGCGACGTTGAGGGTGGGAGAGTGAGCGCGCGATGGTGACCTTCGCACAGGCTCAGGAGCGCGCGGAGCGCTGGGTCAACGGCGATGTGCCGGACGAGCGCCACCGCGAGGTGTGCGTGCGGGAGTTCGACCTCGGCTTCGTGGCGTGGGCCGAACCGCCGTCCTCCGGCGGCGAGATGACGCGTACGCGGCTGGTGATAGCGCGGGACAGCGGTGAGACGACGCTGTGGCCGGGGCTGCCGGTGGGCGAGGTCATCCGGCGTTACGAGGAGGAGTACGGCACGTCCGAGGCGGCACCGGCCGCGGGCGCGGCGGCGCCGCAGCGCGTGGACCTGGAGGCGACGTCGTTCCTGCTGACGCCGCCGGAGTGGCTCCAGCAGGCGGCCGACCAGATGGGCATCCCGGACCACCGGCGCGGCGCGGGCGCGGGCGCTGGTTCCGGCGCGAGTTCGGGCGCCGGTGCCGCTTCCGGTGCGGCGGCGAGCCCGTGGGACGCGGCGGACACCAGCAGTTCGGGCGGCGGCGAGGCACAGCTTCCGCCCGCGACGGTCTTCTCCCCGCCCGTCCCCGGCGGCGTGGACGGCGGGACGTCTCCGGA
>NZ_LJGW01000650.1 GCF_001751255.1 Streptomyces nanshensis
CGGCCGCCGAACCCGCCGCGGCTCCCGCTGCCGCCACGGCTCCCGCGCCCGCGCCGGACGCCGCCCCCTCGCGCGAGGACGTCGTCGCCGGCGTCTTCGCCACCGTCCTGCGGCTGCCCCACGTCGCCCCGGAGGACAGCTTCTTCGACCTCGGCGGCGACAGCATCGTCTCCATCCAGCTCGTGAGCCAGCTCCGCAAGGCGGGTCTGGTCCTCACCCCGCAGGACGTCTTCGAGCACAAGACCGTACGGGCGCTCGCGGCCGTCGCCCGGGAGACCGGACGCGGCACGGCCGCCGGCGGAACCGCCTCCGGCGTGGGCGAGGTGCCGCTGACGCCGATCGTGCACTGGCTGCGCGAACTCGACGGCCCCGTCGACGGGTTCCACCAGGCCGTCATGCTCCAGGTGCCCGGCGGGCTGCGCCACGACGTCCTCGTCAAGGCCGTGCAGACCCTCTTCGACCACCATGACGCGCTGCGGCTGCGTCTGGACACCTCGGGCGGCGAGTGGCGCCTGGAGGCGCGGCCGGCCGGTGCGGTGGCGGCGCAGTCGTGCGTCCGCCGCGTCGACGTCTCCGCACCCGGCACGGATCTGACCGCGGCCGTCGAGCGCGAGGCGGCCCGCGCCAAGTCCGAACTCGACGTGCGGGCAGGCACGATGGTGCGCGTCGTGTGGTTCGACGCCGGGCCGCACACGCCCGGACGGCTGATGTTCATGGGACACCATCTGTCGGTCGACGGGGTGTCCTGGCGCATCATCGTGCCCGACCTCGCCTCCGCGTACGAGGCACTCGACGCGGGCCGCACCCCCGAACTCCAGCCCGTCGAGACGCCGTTGCGGCAGTGGGGCCGCGCGCTGTCCGAGCAGGCGCAGGAGGACCGGCGGCTCGCCGAACTCCCCCTGTGGCAACGGACGTTGGAAACCACCGGGCCCCGGCTCGCCAACCGGCCGCTGGACCCCGCGCACGACACCACGGGACGCGCGCGCTCCCATGTGCTGACGTACGGCGCGGAGCGGGCCCGGCATCTGTTCACCACCATCCCCGCGGCCTTCCACTGCGAGATCAACGACGTCCTGCTCACCGCGCTGGCGCTGGCCGTACGGAGCTGCGTCGGCGCCGCGGACGGGCACGCAGGGGACGACGGCGGCGCGGGCGACGTGCTGATCGACGTGGAGGGCCACGGCCGCGAACCGGTCGTCCCGGGCGCCGATCTCTCCCGTACCGTCGGCTGGTTCACCAGCATGTACCCGGTGCGCCTGGCACCCGGCGAGGCCGCCGCCGACAGCGGACACGAACTGGGCCGCGCCCTGCGGCGCGTCAAGGAGCAGCTCCGGGAGATCCCGGACAAGGGCATCGGCTTCGGCCTGCTGCGCTATCTGAACCCGCGGACGTCGGCGGCGCTCGCCGCCGCGCCTCCCCGGCACATCGGCTTCAACTACTTCGGCCGCTTCCTGCTGCCCGCCGCGGCGGGCGAACGGGACTGGGCACCGGCCCCCGAGACCGCGATGAGCGCGGGCGCCGACGCCGACATGCCGCTGACGCATCCGCTGTCCATCAACGCCCTGACGCAGGACGGCGAGGACGGCACCGAACTGGCCGTCTCCTTCGTCTGGCCGGAGGGCGTCGTCGAGGAGGAGACCGTACGGGCCTTGGCGGACACCTGGTTCGCCATCCTCGACGCGCTCGCCGAGCACGCGACGCAGCCCGGCGCGGGCGGACGTACCCCCTCGGACTTCCCGCTCGTCTCGCTCGGGCAGGACGAGATCGACGAACTGGAGGCGTCACACCCGGACGTGACGGAGATCCTTCCGCTCTCCCCGTTGCAGCAGGGCATGCTCTACCACGTGCTGCTCGGGGCCCTCGCCGACGGCGGCGACGAGGACGAGGACGCGGACGGCGCCGACGAGACCCGGCACAACCTCTACACCGTGCAGCTCTGGCTCGACCTGGAGGGCACACTCGACGCGCGGCTCATGCGCCGGGCCGGACAGGCGCTGCTGCGGCGGCACGGCAACCTCCGGGCGGCGTTCGTGCACGACGGCATGTCCCAGCCCGTGCAGGTGATCTGCGCGGACGCCGAACTCCCGTGGCGCGAGGCGGACTTGACCGGAGTGGCCGACGCTGAGGAGCTGGAGGAGGAGGCGCGCCGGATGATGCGCGCCGAGCGGGGCCGCCCCTTCGACCCGGCGCATCCGCCCATGGTCCGCATGATGCTGCTCACGACTGGCGAGAACCGCTGGAAGCTGGTGCTGACCACGCACCACATCCTGCTGGACGGCTGGTCGCTGCCGGTCATCGTGCGGGAGCTGTTCGCGCTGTACCGCAAGGAGGTGGGCGCGGCCGGCGGCAGCGACGCGGACCTGCCCGCCGTCACACCGTTCCGTGAGTATCTGGCGTGGCTGGAGGACGTCGACACCGGGAAGGCCGAAGCGGCCTGGCGGGAGGCGCTGTCGGGCCTGACCCGCACCACGCGTCTCGCGCCCGACGAGGAGGGCCGCACACCGCTGCCCGCCGACCACGTCGCCGTCGAACTCAGCGAGGCGACCACGACGGCGCTGGTGGAGATGGCACGCCGCCACGGAGTCACCCTCAACACCGTGCTCCAGACCGCCTGGGGCCTGCTGCTGGGGCTGGAGACCGGGCACGAGGACGTCGTCTTCGGCTCGGTGGTCTCCGGCCGTCCCGCCGAACTCCCGGGCGTCGAGACGATGGTGGGGCTGTTCATCAACACCGTCCCGACGAGGGTGCGGCTGGATCCGGCGGAGTCGCTGGGCACCCTGCTGGTACGGATGCAGCGGGAGCAGACCCGGCTGATGCCGTACCACCACATCGGGCTCGGCGAGATCCGCGGCATCACGAACATGGGCGACATGTTCGACACCGTCATGGCGTTCGAGAACTACCCCGTGGACGGGATGACGGAGGATCCGGCGCCCGGGCTCACGCTGGCCCGCGCCTCCGGCGACGACGCACCGCACTATCCGCTGGGCCTGATCGTCTCGGCGCGCGGCGAGCGGGTGTTCCTGCGCTTCGACTACCGGCCGCATCTGCTGGACCGCGAACGGGTCGAGGCGCTGTCCGCGCGCTTCGAGGGCCTGCTGACGACGCTGGCGCACGACCCGGCGCGCAGTGTGGGCGCGGTCGAATCCGGTGCCGTCGGTTCCGGCGGTGCGGACGCCGCAGTGGCGGACCGTACGGAGCATGCGGAGAGCATGGCCGGCACCGGCACCGGTGCGGCCGTCGCCCCGGATCCGGCCGCCGCCGCGTCCCAACAGGCCAGCGGCATCGGCGTGTTGCTGCCGCTGCGCGACACGGGCAGCAGGCCGCCGCTGTTCTGCGTGCACCCGGCGGCCGGCATCGCCTGGTCGTACGCGGGTCTGACCACGTCCCTCGGCACCGACCAGCCGGTCTACGGACTCCAGGCCCGCGGCCTGGACGGCACGGAGGTGCTGCCCGCCACGGTCGGGGAGATGGCCGCCGACTATCTGGCACAGGTGCGCAGCGTGCAGCCGTCCGGCCCGTACCACCTGTTGGGCTGGTCCTTCGGCGGGCTCGTGGCACACGAGATGGCCGTCCAACTCCAGTGCGGCGGCGAGCAGGTGGGGCTGCTGTCGGTGCTCGACGCCTTCCCCGCGGGGTCCGACGGCGCGCCCGGAATGCCGGGCGTACCGGGCGCCGCGGAGCAGGCCCGGGCCGCCGCCGAGCCGCCCGCCGACGGCGGCGTGGGCATGGTGCTGGGACTGCTGCTGGAGTTCTTCGGCTACGACCCGGCCGCCTGGGAGGGGGAGACGCTCACCTACGAACGGTTCCTGGAGATCGCACGGGACCGTACGGGGCTGCTGGCCACGTTCGACGAGTCGAGGGTCGCCGCGATCTGCCGGATCTTCCTCAACAACGGCACGCTCTCCCGCGCACACCGGCCGGGCCGGTTCACCGGGGACCTCCTGGTCTTCGCCGCGCGCGAGACCGATCCCCAACTCGCCGCCGAACTCTGGCTGCCGCACATGGACGGCGGCAAGCCCGACGTCCGTACGGTCGAGCACGCGCACGGCGCGATGGGACGTCCGGACGCGCTCGGCGAGATCGGCGCGGTGCTGCGGCGGCGCCTCCAGGGCGACGCGTGAGCGTGCTCCCGGGCGGGGACGGCACCGCGTCCGCGCCCGCGCCCGCGCAGGGACGGGGACCCGGATCCGCTTCCGTGCCGGGAGCGGATCCGGCGGGCCTGCCGCTGACCACCGCCCAGTCCGGCATCTGGACGGGCCAGGCCCTCGCGCCCGGCTCCGCGCGCTACCACGTCGGCTTCAGCGTCGAGGTCCACGGACAGCTCGACGCGGACGTGTTCGAGGCCGCCTTCCGCCAGGTGATCTCCGAGGCGGAAGGGCTGCGGGCGCGCTTCACGCGCGCTCCTGACGGTGAACCGCGCCAGCACATCGGGGAGTTGCCGCCCTGGAACGTGCCGTATGCGGACCTGAGCGGAGAGACGAGCCCGCGCCGTGCCGCGACGGCGTGGCTGCGCGCCGACCTCGCGCGCCCCTTCGACCTGGCGCGCGGCCCCCTCTTCCGAGGGGCGCTGCTGCGGCTGTCGGAGACGCGCTGGTGCTGGTATCTCGGAGCGCACCACCTCGTCCTCGACGGCGTCAGCTCCTCCCTGTTCGCCCGGCGCCTGAGCGAGGTCTACGCGGCGCTGGAGCGCGAAGTACCGCCGCCCGAGGGGCGGTTCGGGCCGCTGCGCACACTGCTGGACGACGAGGAGGCGTACCGGGCCTCGCCCGGCCGCCTTGCCGACCGGGGCTTCTGGCTCGGCCGGACCGCCGGACGCAGCGGACCGGCCGCCCTCGCCTGGACGCCGGGACCACGCGGCGCCGGTACCGGTACCGGCGGGCGCGCG
>NZ_LJGW01000659.1 GCF_001751255.1 Streptomyces nanshensis
CCCGCGAGCGCCCCGCCGCGTACATCGCCGTCCGCGCCCTGCTCGCCGCCGCGCATCCCGCCCGCGGAGGTCGGCAGTCCGGCGGCCGCGTACTCCGGTCCGCCCCACGGCAGCAGCGCCTCGGCGAGCAGCGCGCCGCAGTGCACATGCATCAGCCCGAGGTCGTCGACGGCCTGCGCACAGTGCGCACAGCGCTCCAGATGGGGCCTCAAGTCGGCGGCGGTCTCAATGGACTTCTGGTCCGCGTAGGCCAGCACCGTACGGTGCAGACGGCGGCACTCCTCGTCCCGTATCTCCTCCTCGTGGAGGCGTACGTAGGCGTTGTAGAGGTCCCGTCGCGCCCGCCGCTCCAGCAGCGACAGCTCGTCGGTGCCGCCGCCCAGCAACTGGTCGATGCGCGCGACGCCGTCGTACTCGACGCAGTAGTGCCACAGCACCGCCTGCGTGTGGTCCGGGAGCATGCCGAAGGCACGGGCCGCCATCGAGGTACGGGGGAAGTCCTCGGCCGAGGAGTCCCCCCTGCCCTCCGAGACGTAGTTCTGGATCCAGCCGATCAACTCTTCGTGGAGCTGGGCGCGTTTGGCCGTACCGGCCCAGTCGGCCGTCGTACGCAGCACGGAACACAGCGCGTGCGGACGGAAGGCGCCGGTGCGCGGCGCCCCCTCGCGTAACGTCGTCGCCCGGCGCCAGGCGCCGTCGGCCAGTTCCTCGGCCGCACTCGTACCGCGCGTGCAGACGGCGGCGAAGGCCCGCACGGCGTGCCGATGGCGTCGCTCCAGCTCACGGAGCGCGTCGCGGCACGCCTCGCTCTCCTCCCGCAGCAGCGGAAGGAGTTCCGCGTCCGACAGTCGCGCGCATTCCATCCGTTCGCTCAGCCCCAGACTCGACGGCGTCCCGCTCACGTCCACGTTCACGAGACGGATGCTCAGAGTGCATAGCCGATGACAGTACGAGGATACGACGTGCGGCCCTCCGAATCGGCTCCATCCCGGAGACCGGAGCAACGGTGAACGGGCGCCGCGGGAGGGCGAGTTGGGCGGGGCGACGGTTCACCCCGGGCCCGCCCCGCGCCTCGTCAGTGGTCCTTCGCGTCGTTCGTGCTCTCCAAGCCCGGAGTCCGCTCGCTGAGGTGGCCCAGCACGGCCCCTCCCGCGAACACCAGCCCGACGGCGACGATCTTGGCGGCCAGCGGCCCCAACAGGGGGACGGGCACGGCGTCTTCCCACCGGAAGAAGGCCCACGCCGCGAGAAGCCCCCCGAGAAGAATCAACGCGACGGCGCCCCAGGCCGCCAGCTTTCCCCACGGGTCCGGCTCGGGCACGCTCTCCGGTTCGGCGGTCGGCTCCACGTCCTCGTCGGTCACAGCCAACTCTCCCTCGCGCGCGTTCCGATCATGAGGAAGGACGCGAGGGTCGTGCCGGACGGTTCACCGTCCGGGGCGAGCAGGGTTCAACTCCGTGCAGTGCTGAGCAGAAACGCGGACCAGGCATCCGCCGGGAACGCGAGCCGTGGTCCGGTGCCGCTCTGCTTGGAGTCGCGAATGTGCACGGTGTGCGGGCATGCGGCGACTTCGACGCAGGCACCGCCTTCGCTGTTGCTGTGGGTGGACTTCCGCCAGGCGAGGGCGACTTCAAGGCAGGCGCCACCGTCGGTGTTGCTGTAGCTCGACTTGAACCAGACCCGTTCGCCGCCCATAGCTCCTCCGCCAACTCCTCGATGAGCCCGCTCTCTTGAGAGCTACCCACCTCGGGCGAAGGTCCTCACACGCTGTGGCCGCCCCTCAAGAACGCGGACCACGCCTGTGTGAGGAAGGTGAGCTGGGAGCCCCGAGTCCCCTGCTTGGAGTCGCGAACATGCACGGCGCACGGGCAGGCAGCGACCTCGACACATTCGCCGCCTTCGTCGTTGCTGTAGCTCGACGTCCGCCAGGCGAGGGCCACTTCAACGCAGGCCCCGCCCTCGTCGTTGCTGTAGCTGGACTTGAACCAGACCAGTTCGCCGCTCATGGTCCCTCCGCCACCCCTTGATAACGCCGACTCCCCCGACTGAGAGTCTGCCCACCCGGGCGGCGGGCCAGGCTCAGGCCCCGTGGTCGCTCGCTAGGAAAGCGGACCAGGCATCCGCTGGGAACGCGAGCTGCGGGCCAGCGTCGCCCTGCTTGGAGTCGCGAACATGCACAGTGCACGGGCAAGTTGCAACCTCAACGCAGTTACCGCCCTCGCTGTTGCTGCGGCTGGACTTCCGCCAGGTGAGGGCAACTTCAAGGCAGTTGCCGCCCTCCGTGTTGCTGTAGCTCGACTTGAACCACACCAGTTCGGCGCTCATAGCTCCTCCGCCAACTCCTCAATGAAACGCAGCGACTCCCCTGGACTGAGAGCTTGCCGAAGGATCATGTCATGACGCTGCCGGAGGACACTGAGCTTCTCCGGGTCTGCGTACAGCACACCCGTGGTCTGGCCTTCCTCATATCCGTAGTACTCGTGGCCAGAAGTCTCAAGCAACACGTACGGCCCCAGGCGTCCCGGGTGCGGACCTCGACCGTGGGGCATCACCTGGATAGTGACGTTACGAGGAGCACCGACCGACAGCAGGTGATTCAACTGCGCCTTGTGCGCCTCCGCATTCACGACACGATCCCTGAGCGCGGTCTCGGAGATAACGAAGTTAAATGCCTTCGTCTGCTGGCGTAGGAGATTCTGGCGCTCCAGGCGGGCCTTGACCCGTTCCTCAAGGGTCTCGTCCTCCAGCGGAGGGCAGTGGGCATGCAGCATTGCCCTCACTGTCTCCTCGGTCTGCAACAGGCCAGGAATGAACTCCCCCTCGTACGAACTGTGGGAGAGCGCAGACGTCTCCGTCTCCATGAACTCCTGCGAGTACGACGGAAACCGCTCCGGCTTCAGGTACGGCGCTGCCGCCAGCAGGATTCCGTTCGCGCCGCACACCACGTCGGCGACCTGGAGGACCGCCAACTGCGGTTTGCGGACGCCCCGTTCCATCGACCTGACGGCCTCGTAGCTGTAGCTGGCCCGCCTGGCCAGGTCCTCCCGGCTCACGCCGGCCCGTTCGCGCCACAGCTTGATCTGGTTGCCGCAGTACTCCCACGCCGGTGGCGGCGAACCCGTCCCGTTCACCCTGCCGTTGGTCAACGCGGCCACCTCCCCTGGACGCGCGGATCGCGCGCGCCCTCGCACCCTCCGTGTTCACGCCGTCACTGCGCAGCGTAGTCACGCACCCGCACCGTATGAGCCACGAATGGCGTGATTCCCCCGGCGGTGGCCGACACGGCCCAACTGGCCTCAGCCGGTTCGCCGTTCACCACCGCCGTATGCGGCCTCGCACCCTCAGCGCTCAGCCGGACGAAGCGCGCCCGTCGCGAGCACCCCGCCAGGGAGTTCTTTCGCTTCGGTGACGCCCTCGGCAGACGGCCCGCTCTCCGGCCCGTACGCACCTACCATCGCGACATGTCCGCAACTCCGCCCGCCCCCGCACGCACCGGCCAGGTGCGCCTCGTCCGCGACATCGTGCTCGTCTGCGCCGCGCCGCTCGTACTTGCCGGGTTCGGGCTCGGGCATCCGGGCGGGCTGCGGCCGCACAACGCCGAGCACTGGGCCGCGATGCACATCTGGCTGCTGCCCGTGTGGCCGCTGCTCGCGCTCGGGCTCGTCGTGCCGCTGCGCGGCCGACCGCGCCGGGACGCCGTGGGCGCGGCCACAGTCGTCGCATGGGTCGCGGGCTTCGGCTACGCCGTCTACTACACCGGGCTCGACGCCGTCGCCGGGATCGGCGCGGGGATCGCGGAGCAGCACGGCGGCGAGCAGCGGCGCCGCGTCGTCAATCCGCTCTTCCACACCGGGGACGCGCTCGGACAGGCGGGCGTGTGGTGCCTCACGGCCGCCGTCGTGGCGGCGACGGTGGCGCTGGTCCTGCGGTACGGGGCGCGGGTGCTGCCGGGGACGGCGGTGCTGCTGGTGTGCTGCTGGTCCTTCTTCGACAGCCACATCTTCCATCCCCGCGGGGTGGTGACGATGCTCGGCTTCGCGCTGGGCTTCGCGCTGTGGGCGGTTGCCGCGGCGCGTCCCGCGAAGGCCCGTACCGGCGCGGGCGACGCCCCGGCCTGACCGCCGGGACGTCCTGAACTCGGCTCCCGGCTGTCGTACCCCCGTGAAAGGGTGAGCCGCATGACCACGAGGACGACACCGGACGGCCGGCCCGTGCCACCGCCGCAGGCGGACGAACGCACCATGCTGGAAAGCTTCTTGGACTTCCACCGGGCGACCCTCGCCCTCAAGTGCGCGGACCTGGACGACTCCCAGGTGCGGGTGCCCTCCGCGGAGCCGTCGGCGATGACGCTGCTGGGGCTCGTGCAGCACATGGCGCAAGTCGAACGCAAGTGGTTCCAGGAGGTGTTCGCCGGTCAGGACGAGCCGCCGCCGTACACGGACGAGGGCAGGGTCGACGGGTTCGCGCTCGTCCCCGAACGCGGCATGGACGAGGCGATGGCCGTCTGGAAGCGCGAGGTGGAGCGCGGACGTGAGGCGACCGCCGGGGCCTCCCTCGACGACACGGGCACGCTGTCCCGTCGGGAGGCCGTGTTCCTGGGTACGTCCGAGGTCTCGCTCCGCTGGATCCTGATCCACATGATCGAGGAGTACGCGCGGCACAACGGCCACGCGGACCTGCTGCGCGAGCGCATCGACGGCGTCACGGGTACGTGATGCGCGGCGGGGTGTCCGCCGGGACGCGCGAACGCCCCGCACGGACACCCCCCGCACCGCCCGCGTGCGCTCCCGCGGGCGTCCCGGCCCTGCCCGAACTCCCGCCCGTACGGCCCGAATCGACGCTTCCGCCCGCACCCGGCGGGCCATGCGCACCCGGCGGGCCCTGCCTACTCGGCGGCCCCGGCG
>NZ_LJGW01000656.1 GCF_001751255.1 Streptomyces nanshensis
CCCGTCCGCCGGCCCGTCCGTACGGGGGCGCTCCGCGCGGCCGGGGTTTGAGCACCCCCGAGCGTGCTACCCGTCGTCGGCGCGCGGCGCGGCCCGCACGGCCACCGGGCGCGGCAGGCGGTCCCGTCGCAGGGGGCTTCCGCTTTTCCACCGTCCGAACCATCCCCATCACGCGAGCGCGAGGAGCCAGAGATGGCCGTATGTGAGGTCTGCGGAAACGACTACGATGCCGCCTTCGAAGTCCGGGCGGCGGGTGCTGTGCACACCTTCGACAGCTTCGAGTGTGCCGCGCAGAAGATGGCACCGATCTGCGAGAACTGCGGGTGCCGCATCCTGGGGCACGGCCTCCAGGCCGAGGGACGCTTCTTCTGCTGTGCGAGCTGTGCGCGCATGCAGGGGCGCATGGAACTGGCGGACAGCGTCTGAACTCCCGCCTCCGGCCGGTGCGATGACGTACCGGCGGGTGCCGTGAGGTGACGGCACGGCACCGGAGGCGGCGGCACGAACGGACGGTGCGCGGGACGCCCCGCCGAGGGCGGCGTCCCGCGCACTGCTGTGCCGGTGGTGCGGGCCGTACGGTACGGACTGCTGCACGCCGAGCCGGGACGGGACGGGGCGGAAGGGGACGGTCCGTCAGCCGACGGGGCTGCCCTTCTTCACACCGAGGACGACCACGGCCTGGTAGTAGGTCCATGCGAGCGCGTCGCAGGACTTCTTCGTCGCGCCGTCGTACCCGGCGCACACCCGCTTGAGGTCCTCGTAGAAGGCGCTGTCGATGCGGTCCTTGTTGGCCTCGAAGGTGCCCTGCGCCTTGTAGTTGCGGTAGCCGAAGTCGTGCCGGATGCAGCCGTTCTCGAAGGGGAATCCGAACGGGTTGTCAGGCGAGGACGAGCAGACGTCGGTCGACCAGTCGAAGTTGTAGGCGGCCCACGAGCCCTGGTCCGCCCTGGCGGCCAGGAAGGCGTTCTGGCTTCCGGCGTCCGTCTGGGTCCAGCTCGCGAGGACCTGCGGCTTGTCTGCCGGGTCCGCGACAGCGGTTGTGGCCGTGCCCATGACGGCGAGAACCGTCGCTGAGGAGACGAGGACACCGGCGGCGAGTCTTCGACGCATTCCGAACCTCCGTGGGGGAGAGAGGTGTTGAGGACATCGGACTGTCATGCATGAGCATGACAGAACAAGCGCTTGCACAGACAGCGCCGCGCCCAGAAGTTCTCCGACTCGTCTCAACCGTCCCGAGGACCGCCGTGGCCTGTGGTACGGACGGGCCGGGGACGTACCACCGGGGCGAGCACGGCGACCAGGACCGCCGCGAGCGAGAGCACACCGAGCGCGGCCGGCAGCCCGGCGAGCGTCGCCAGCCCGCCGATGAGCGGAGAGACCAGCAGCCAGCCGAGGTTGCCCGCGAAGCCGATCTGGCCCATCGCGGGCCCCGGCCGGGGCAGCGCGCCCGCCGCGGTGAACGCACCGGGGAAGACCGCGCTGATCCCCGCCCCCACGACCAGGAACGCCACCAGGGCCAGCGCCGGCAGCCCCAGCAGCAGAGCCGCGCCGAGCACCGCTGCACAGCACAGCGTCCCGGCCCGGATGAGCCGCACCCACCCGAGGCGGCGTACGAGACGGTCGTTGAGGAGCCGGGTGACGACGCTGCCCGCGCTGAAGGCGGCGTACCCGGCCGAGGCGGTGGCCGCGTCCGCGCCGATGTGCCGCAGATACACACCGCTCCAGGACGCCGGTGCGTCCTCGACGAGCGCGGCGAGGAAGGTCATGACGGCGAGCAGCAGCACGGTCGTCGACGTCCGCCGGGCGCCCGCGCCGGCCTCCGCATCCTGCCCCGCGCCCGTCCCCCGATCCTCTCCCGCCTCCGGATCCGTCTCCCCCGACTCCGCCCGCTCCGGCTGCGGTTGGGGCGCGCGGCCGCCGAGCCCCTCGTCCGGCAGCAGCCCGTACGCGGCCACACCCGAGAGCACCGCGAGCACCCCGGCCATGACGGTGAACTGTGCGTCGAGCGTCATGCCGGAGGAGAACGTGGCGACCCCCGCCAGCCCGCCGGCCACCGCGCCCACGCTGCGCACGGCGTGCATCGAATTGAGGACCGTACGCCCGTACTGCCGCTGTACGACGACGGCTTGAGCGTTCATCGCCACCGAGGTGCATCCGTCGGCGGCGCCGAGCAGCACCAGCACGGCCGTCAGCGTCCAGGCCGATCCGGCGGCCGGGACGAGCGCCAGCGGTACACACAGCGAGACCGGTGCCGTGGCGCTCACCGCGCGGCTGCCGAGCCGGTGCACCAGGAGCCCGCCCGCCTGGCTGCCCGCGAGCGCGCCCAGGCCGGGTCCGGCCATGACGAGGCCCAGGGTGCCCGCGGTCAGACCGAGCCGGTCCTGCACCGCGGGAACACGGGCCGCCCAGGACGCGAACACCGCGCCGTGCACGAAGAAGACGGCCGAGGCGGCGATGCGCGCCCGGCGCAGCCGCTGCGACGGCGGAGGGGACTGAGGGGGCGGGCTCGGACGGCTGGGCGGCAGCGGCACCGGCGGCTCCGGCTCGACGACGGTTCCTCACGGACGCCCCCACCACTACCCACGCCCGCACCGCGCACGCCCGCACCCACTGCCGCGCCGCCGTCCGGGCCCGGCACAGACGAAGACCCCGGCGGTACCGGGGCCTTCGTCGCCAACGTGGTGGAACTCACTGCCAACCTGCACATCTGTAACGAAGATGGTCCATAATCGTCACGGTTCAACACGCTCCCGGCGATTTTTCCGACTTGTCGTCTACTGCCACGCGGGGACGGGCGAGGGCGTCGGTGATCACATACCGCTCGCCGCCGGGCGGCCCGCCGGGTCCGCTGACCGGACCTCATCTCACCGCCCGCGAACGGGAGTTGGAATCGACGCTGGGACCGGCCCCGTACAGTCGATGAATACATGCCCGGGGCAATCGTCTCAGCATTCGAACGCGTCATGTCGCCCTTACCCCTCCTTACACCCCTGTATTGCGAGGGGACTTCGGTGTGGAATTTCGCCGCCACCTTGCGTCACAAGGCCGTCGGATCCGCTCCGTGCCGCTTCGATCCCCTGGTCAGACGGCTCGTTCGGGCCCAAGTCCGGTGCGCTGAAACTGAATTCAGCGAACCTGCACAACTGGTTCGTACGGACGGCACATGCCCTCACGAACGTCCGCCGGCACCGCTCGTACGCGGTGAGGTTGATGAGGGAATGTCCTTTTGCGGCGACGTACCGGAACCCCTCCGTCCGAACAGCGTCCGAGTGCCGAGTGAAGGGATCGCCACGAATTCGTGGACAGGACTGCACGCGACGGAAGTTGAGCGGCCGATCGGACCCCGTACCGGCACATCGGAGAGTGGCCGGGCAGCGCATACGCATGCTTTGATCGGGCCCCGACGCGGAAGTTGAACGAATGGTTCCCGTTGTTGGGCATCAGACGACCGCTCGTACGGCCGGACGGCTTTCCCCGAGTCGGCCGATGCTATTGAGAACACCAGAGCACAAGCGAAGGGAAGCTCAACTCATGGACTTCATCGAGACCCGCGAGATTTCCGACAACGACCTGGACAACGTCTCGGGTGGCGTCCTCGGCTCCGTCGTCGGCACCGCCGTGAGCACCGCCGACTCGGTCGCCCCGGTCTCCGAGACCGCCGACACCGTGAACGGCGTCGCCTCCGGCCTGACCGGCGTCGACACCTCCCAGGTCACGGGCCTCGCCGGCCTCTGAGCCGATGCCCTCGGGCGGGCGGGCCGGTCCCTAGCGGACGCCCCGCGCCGCCCTCACGCATCCGCATCCCAGTGGGGTGATCGTGAGCCCCGGAACCCCCTTGTTCCGGGGCTCACGGATGCGTTCGGGGGAAGTTGTGAAAGCCTTGCGACGGCCCTCCCCGAATTGTCCCCGGTGGCCGACGATTTCGCGTACGTCCGACGCCGCAGGGACTACCGTCGGCGAAGTCGATGCCGTACGCCGCAGCGCGTACGCCGTACCGCCTGAAGGGCCGGAGGAAGCCGTCATGCCTGAAAGCCACGAACGCAGTTGAGGTATTAGCCCCGTGCAGTTCCGGCAGAAGGCGTTTTCAAAGCTCCAGTCCCCGGAGGAACTCGACCTGCCGGTGCGTTTCGCGCGCCCGCAGGGCTGGCTCGTGCTGCTCGTGACCGTGCTCGTCATGGCGGGCGCGGGCTACTGGGCCGTCACGGGCAAGGTCACCGGGAAGCTGAACGCGCCCGGCGTGCTCACCCACGCCGGAGGCAGTTACGTCCTCCAGAGCCCCGTCTCGGGCCAGGTCGTCGACGTGCTGGCCGAGGAGGGCCGCATGCTGGCGCCCCGTACGCCGGTGCTGAAGGTCCGAACGGACCTGGGATACCGGGCGGTTCGGACGGTGGCGGCGGGACGCGTGACGTCGCTGACCGCGAAGATCGGCTCCGTGATCACCCCCGGCAAGGACGTGGCGACGGTCGAACGCGTCGAGCGAGCGAGCGAGCCGCTGGTCGCGATGTTGTACGTGCCGGGCGGCAGCGGCTCCACGGTCCGTCCGGGCGCCGCGGTCGATCTGACCGTGCAGTCGGCGCCGACGGACGAGTACGGCGTGCTGCGCGGACATGTGAAGGCGGTCGGCCGTGCGGCGCAGACGCGTCAGCAGATCTCCGGCTTCCTCGGCGACGACCAGCTCGCCGCGCAGTTCACCAAGGACGGCAAACCGGTCGCCGTGATGGTGGAGTTGGAGAGGTCCGCGACGACGAAGTCCGGCTATCAGTGGTCCTCGGAGAAGGGACCGCCGTACAAGCTCGGCTCGATGACCGTCACCGACGGCGCCATACACCAGCCTCCGCAGCGTCCCGTCGACTGGCTGCTGCCGTGAGCCCGCGCCGGAGGACGAGCGGCCCGGCGCGCGGTGCGGGCGGTGCGGGCGGCGCCGCGAGCGGCGGTACGGG
>NZ_LJGW01000653.1 GCF_001751255.1 Streptomyces nanshensis
CTGCGCCGTCCCGTACCCGGTCACCAGCAGCCCGAGCACTGCGGCCCCTGCGATGCCCATCTTGTGCGCCTTACGCATTCCCACGGTCGTTTCCCCTCTGAGCGGTCGGTTCCCCCGGTCGTCCGCCCTGACCGGGCGGAGACCCTCCGAAGACGCCCCGCGGGGGCCGGCCGGTTCCGCCGCCCACCCGGCCGGAGGGGACGTCGTACGGGGCGAACTCCCGCTGCGCCAGGGGGCGTTGACGCCTGACGGCATGAAAAAGCCCCCCGGGAGGACTTCCGAGGGGGCCGGATCCGGCGTCTGACCTGCCGGGTGACTGGGTGGGCACAACTGGGATCGAACCAGTGACATCTTGCTTGTAAGGCAAGCGCTCTACCGCTGAGCTATGCGCCCGGGATCGACGTCACAGACTACCCTGTCCCGCGCCCGGGGACGCAATCCAGTACGGCGGGGGCCGCCGCACGTACTGCCGTGGTCCGTTCCTTGAGGCGTGCACGTATCGTGAACGAACTGGCTCGTGTGTTCGTTGGCACAGGGTGGGACAATGACCGGCGATCGCTGATGCGGCACGTGGGGACGCGGGGAGAGGTTCGGTGGCGGCAATGAACGGCGGCGGTACGCGCCGCTGGGGCTGGGGCAGCGCACGGGCGGAGCACCAGCGTGCCGACGCGCAGACTGCCAAGGACGACGCCGCGGCCGCCTTCTACGAACTGGACACCGCACAGCGCGACCTGCGGATCTCCATCGAGACCCTGAGCGCGGTGGACGACTCCCCGGCAGCCCGCAAGGCGGTCGCGGACTTCGCGGAGTTCGGCACCCGTATCGACCAGGTCAGCCAGGAGTACATCTCCGTCGTGGACGCCCACGACCTGGACCGCGACGACCTCGACTCCGCCACCGCCGCCCGCGCCCGAGCCGAGCTGGGCCGCGTACGGCAGGAGCTGGAGCGGGTCAGGGGCGAGCTGCAGCGGTTCGGTGAGGGGCTGGGGCCGCTGCTGACGCAGGCCGAGACGCAGCTCGCACGGCTCGCCCCGGCCGTGGAGCGGGCGAAGCAGAGCCTGCTCGCGGCGTCGAACGCGCTGGACGCCGTCCGCGACTCCGGTCTCCAGGCCGACGGTCTCGCCGGGCGGCTCGCGGCGCTCTCCCCCGAGCTGACGAGGCTCAACGAGGGCGCTGCCCAGCACGGCGTACGGGACACCCTGCGCCGCGCGGAGCAGGTCGTACGGGAGGCGGAGGCCGTCCGCGACGAGGCGGAGCGCCTTCCGGAACGTGTCGCGGAGATCGACAAGCGGCTGGCGTCGCTGCGTACGCGCACCCAGGCGCTGCACACGCGCGCGGGCCAAGTCGAGCCGGTGCTCAGCGAGTTGCGGCGCCGCTTCAGCGCGGCGTGCTGGCAGGACCTCCAGCAGGTCCCGGACCAGGCGGCCCGGTCCGTACGGCAGGCGGAGGAGAAGCTGGCCGAGGGCCGCAAGGCGCGCGACGAGCAGCGCTGGGCGGACGCGACGGCGCAGCTCTCGACGGTACGTGCGCTGCTGAACTCCGCGGACGAGGCCATCAAGGCGGCCGGCGACCGTCTGCAGCGGCTCAACGAGGTCTCCTTCGACCAGACGAAGGAGGTCGAGCAGACGCGCTTCGCGATCCGCGACGCCCAGCGGCTGGCGATGGCCGGGCGCAGCACGCCCGATCCGCGTCACGCGGGCCCGCTGGACGACGCCGTCGCGCGGGTGGACCGCGCCGTGGACGGGCTCACCGGCCGCCACCCCGACTACTGGCATCTGCTGACGGAGCTGGACGCGGTGAAGGAGACGGTGCAGCGCGTCGTCGACCAGATCCGGGATGAGCGGGCCGCCGGGCGGTGACGCTCCGGAGAGGGGCGCGGTCGGTGAGGACGGGAGACCGGGGGCCGGAGCCTCGGCAGTACGTGCGCGCGGCGGCTAGCATCTGCGTATGCCGCGATACGAGTACCGCTGCCGCGAATGCGACACGCAGTTCGAACTGGCCCGTCCCATGGCGGAGTCCGGTGCTCCCGCCGACTGCCCGCGGGGGCACGCGGACACCGTGAAGCTGCTCTCGACGGTCGCCGTCGGCGGCGTCTCCGCCGCTTCCGCGCCCGTACCCGCCGCGCCGCAGGGCGGCGGCGGTGGCTGCTGCGGCGGCGGTTGCTGCGGCTGACGGGCACATACCGGTCCGCCGTCCGCCGCACGCACGCGCAGGCGCAGGCGCAGCCGGTGAAGTGCGGGCGGTCAGCGCCCCGTTGAGGCCGCCGTCCGCCAGTGCGCGGGCCGTTCCAGGCCGTACGGGACGCGCGTCGCCGCGCTGCCCCTGGCCGCCTCGAGCTGCGGCTGAGTGAGGAAGAGACTTCCGGTGAGGTCGGCGCCGCTCAGCTCGGCGTCCCGCAGATCGGCTCCCGTCAGGTCCGCCGTCCGCAGATCCGCGCCGCCGAGGTCGGCGGCGATCAGACAGGCACCGCGCAGCGAGGCACCCCGCAGATCCGCGCCGCGCAGCCGCGCCCCCGCGAGCTGCGCTCCCCGGTGGTCCTTCCTGGGGCCGGGCCGGCGGGCGCGGGCGAGTTCGCTCGTACGCAGCAGGAGGGGGACGGTCCGCTCTCGCAGCGACCAGACGTCCACCGCGAGGATGTCGTCCGCGCTGCCGTGTGTGAGGCCGGTGATCTCCTCCAGGGCCCGGCGCAGTTCGCCGCGCAGCGGACGGGCCGCGGGCAGGGACTCCGCCTCGGTGAGGTACAGCAGCAGTTCGTGGAGCTGCCGCATCACCGGGAAGACCTCGGACATCCGCTCCGCGGCGCCCTGTTCGTCCGGGCCGTCCCGTCCGTCCCGTCCGCCGAAGGTCAGCCGGGAGACCTTCTGGCCCGCTCCGAGGCAGTCGTAGACGGCGCAGCCGGAGAAGCCGGTCTCGCGCAGCCGCGCGTGGACGCCGCAGCGGAAGTCGCGCCGCAGGTTCGGGCAGGGGCGGCCGGCGTCCTTGTCGAAGGCGAACTCCGGGCCCGCGAGGAAGGGCAGCGCGACACAGCACAGGCCGAAGCACTCGGAACAGTCGGCACGCAGATGCGGTGGCCGTACGAAGGTCACGGCAGCTCTCTCCCTACCGCCCCGGACTCGCGCGGACGGCATGGGCGGTGCTGCGACCTTCCACCGGAGGCGGGGCGGGCGGCAAACGGTTTTCCGCGCCGCCGGCGCCTCTCACGGGCCTCTCACGGGCGGAGGTCAGGGGACGCGGGCCACGGCCCCGTACGAGCCCACCCGTGCGTCGTCGTCCGCCAGATCGGCCTCGGAGCGGTCCGAGCGCCAGCGGTGTACGAGGACGATCCCGGGCGGCAGCAGCTCCAACCCGTCGAGCAGCGCCGCCAGTTCGTCCCTCGAACGGGTACGGATCCGCACGCCCGACAGCTTCTCGTACTGCCGTCGTGCCGCCTCCATGCCCTCGGGGTCGCGGTCCGCGGTGAGATGGGAGAGCGTCAGACAGCTCCCGGAGGACAGCGCCGCGGTGAAGCCGCGGATCATCTCGCGGGCGGCGCGGTCGTCGGTGACCAGCGGCAGCAGCGCCATGAGGGAGAGCGCGACGGGCTGGTCCAGGTCGAGGCAGTCGCGTACCTCGGGGGAGTCGAGGACGGCGGCGGGGTCGGCGGCGTCCGCCCGCAGGAACGCGGTACGACCCAGGGGGCTGCCGGGCAGCAGGGCCTGGGCGTGCGCGTGGACGACGGGGTCGTCGTCGACGTAGACGACGCGGGCGGCGGGCACCTCGGACTGCGCGACCTGGTGCAGATTGGGCTCGGTCGGGATGCCGGTCCCCAGGTCGAGGAACTGCCGGATGCCCTCCCGTCCCGCGAGATGGCGTACGGCGCGGAGCATGAACGCACGGTTCTCGCGGGCCATGACGGCGACGGTCGGTGTGGCCTCGACGGTCTGCTGGGCGGCGGTGCGGTCGGCCGCGAAGTTGGTACGTCCGCCGAGGAAGTAGTCGTAGAGGCGGGCGGGATGGGGGCGGTCGGTACGGAGCCGGGCGAGACCGGCCATGGCCGTTCCCACGCCCGTCTCCGTGGGAGCGCCCCCGCCGGTCTCCGCGCCCGCCTCCCCGCCGGCCTCCCCGTCCGTGCTCCTCGCGGCGCCCGGCTCCCCGCCCCTCGTGCCGCGTCTCTCCGTACGCGGTGCGGTGCGCCGGTGTGCTGCGTACGGCCGTGCCGCCTCCCCGTCGCCGGGCCGTTCCCGTCCTTCGCGCCGCTCGCGCCCCTCCCACTCCTCGTGCCCCTCGATGTCCTCGGCTCCTTCGGTCCCTTCGGCTCCCTCGGCGGTGCCCTCGCTTCCCGTGACGGCGGCCGGACGGACGTGGCCCGTGGCGTAGAGGGCCCAGAGCAGTTCGTGCACCGCTCCGGGCCGGTCCTTGCGCAGCGGCAGATGCGTCAGCGTGCCCGCCTCGCGCAGCCAGCCGCCGAGAGTGCTCTCCGAGATGCCCAACTCCCGTGCGGTCTCCTCCGGTTCGAGTTCGTGCTCCACCCATGTGACAAGCGCGGAGAGCAGCCGCGAGGAGAGACCGGAGAGCACACCCTCGCCCCACATAGCGGCGCCCTCGTCGTCGAGGACCTGCCGTACGCCGCCGGCGGGGGCGGTGTCCGGCACCGGCGGCGGAAGGTCTTCGAGCCGCAGTGCCAGGTCCAGTTGCGCGCGGTCCGCGAGCAGCGCCCGGTCCAGGCCGACGCGTGCCGTCAGCTCCTCCAGCCGTGAGATCACGGTGTCGCGGTGCAGCCCGAGGAGCTGCGCGGCGCCCTGTGCTCCCATGAAGACGGCGGCGCGGCACACCTCCAGCAGCCGGCGGCGTTCGGCGCCGGCCAGGTTGTCCTCCAGCGGCGCCAGCAGCCGGCGGGCCCAGGCGCGTGCGGAGCCGTCGAGCAGTTCGGGCAGGGGCGGCCGTCCGTCGTGGACGGCGACGCCGCCCGGAGTGCGGCGGGCCGCCTCCACGCTGACGGC
>NZ_LJGW01000662.1 GCF_001751255.1 Streptomyces nanshensis
CTGACCGCCGCGGCGGCGCTTCCGCCCGCCGACGCCGACGCCGCCCAGCGCGCGACGGACGAGGCCACCCGGCGGTTGCGCGAAGCCTCTGCCGCCGAGGACGCCGCCCGTACGCGCTGCGCCGAACTCGACGGCCTCACCCGGCAGGCGGTCACCGGCGCACGCGAACTCGCCCCGCTGCGCGAGGCGTACGAACGCGTGGCACGCCTGGCGAACCTGGCCGCGGGCACCTCCTCGGAGAACGAGCACCGGATGCGGCTGGAGTCCTACGTCCTCGCCGCCCGTCTCGAACAGGTCGCCAAGGCGGCGACCGCACGGCTGTCCCGCATGTCGGCCGGGCGCTTCACCCTCGTACACTCCGACGCCCGCGCCGGCGGACGCGCACGCTCGGGCCTCGGGCTGCACGTCATCGACGCCTGGACGGGCGCCGAACGCGACACGGCCACGCTCTCCGGCGGCGAGACCTTCTCCGCCTCCCTCGCGCTGGCCCTCGGCCTCGCCGACGTCGTCACCGACGAGGCGGGCGGCACCCGGCTGGAGACGCTCTTCATCGACGAGGGCTTCGGCAGCCTGGACGAGCAGACGCTCGACGAGATCCTCGACGTCCTGGACTCCCTGCGGGAGCGCGACCGTTGTGTGGGCATCGTCAGTCACGTCGCCGACCTGCGCCAGCGCGTCCCCGTACAGCTCGAGGTCGTCAAGTCGCGGCACGGCTCGACGCTGCACCACCGGTCGGTGCCGGTGCACGGCTGACACCACGGGACCGGCCGCGGGCCGTACGGGGCTTCCGCGCCGCACGGCATCGCACGGTATGCGCCGGTGCGCCCGCGGCACGGGGGAAATCCGGGCGACTGAACGTGCCCGCCCGTACCAGGCTGTCCGCCATGTCTGATCCGACTCCACCGCACCGCGACCCGCTGCCGCTGCGCGGCCGTACCGCCCTCGTCACCGGGGCCAGCCGCCGCGCCGGTATCGGCCACGCGGTCGCCCGCCGCCTCGCCGCGTACGGCGCGAGCGTCTACACCCACCACCACCGGACACACGATGACGCGCTGCCCTGGGGCGCCGATCCCGACGGGTCCGAGCAACTGGCCGACGCCGTACGGGAGACGGCGGCGCCGGGCGCGACCGTCGCACACGGACCCGGCGACCTGACCGAACCCGGCGCACCCGCCCGCCTCGTCGAGCAGGCGGCCGAGGCGCTGGGCGGCGACGGGCTCGACATCCTCGTCGCCAACCACGCCCTCAGCGGCAGCGACGGCCCGCTCGACACCGTCGACGCGGAGATGCTCGACGCCCACTGGGCGGTGAACACCCGCTCGGTGATCCTGCTGATCCAGGCGTTCGCCCGCCTCCGCCTGAGCCGGCCGGAGGCCGCCCCCACGGGCCGCGTCGTGATGATGACCTCCGGACAGGACGTACGAGGCGGCATGCCCGGCGAGCTGTGCTACGCGCTGGCGAAGGGCGCCCTGGCCTCGTCCGTGCGTACGCTCGCGACCGCGCTGGCGCCGCGGATCACCGTCAACGCCGTCAACCCCGGCCCCGTGGACACCGGTTACCTCCAGGGCGAGGAGCACGCCGCCGTCGCCGCGCTCTTTCCGGGAGGGCGCTGGGCGGCACCCGACGACGCGGCCCGTCTGGTGGCCTGGCTGACGACGGACGAGGCCGGGTGGATCACCGGCGAGGTCGTGAACTCCGAGAACGGCTTCGGCCGCGACATGTGAACCGAGCCGGGCACCGTCGCCTCATCGGCCAATCGACCCATGGACAGGGCGACTTGTCGCCAAAACGCTAGAGAGACGTGTGAGGCGCGTGGGCAGCAGGGCGCGCACGGGGCGGCGGGGTGTGCGGGGGGCACACCGCCACCCGCACACCCCGCCGCCCACATCCCCTGCGTACACCCTGCGCAGACCGTGCGTCCGGCGGCCCTCACCGCCGACCGGCCCGCCCCGTACGGGAGTTCAGAGCGCGGACAGCTCCGCCACCAGGTCGTCCAGACCCAGCGAGCCCTGGGAGAGCGCGGCCATGTGCCACTTCTTCGGGTCGAACGCGTCGCCGTGCGCCCGCTGCGCCGCCGCACGGCCCGTCAGCCACGCACGCTCGCCGAGCTTGTAGCCGATGGCCTGCCCCGGCATGCCGAGATAGCGCACCAGCTCGCTTTCCACGAAGTCCGCGGGACGCCCGCTGTGCATCCCGAAGAACTCCTGGGCGAGTTCGGGCGTCCACGTCTCCCCGGGACGGAACGGGGAGTCGTCCGGGATGCGCAGTTCCAGATGCATGCCGATGTCGACGATGACGCGGGTCGCCCGCATCATCTGCGCGTCCAGATACCCCAGCCGCTGTTCGGCGCTGGTGAGGAAGCCCAGCTCGTCCATGAGCCGCTCCGCGTACAGCGCCCAGCCCTCGGCGTTGGCGCTGACCATGCCGACCGAGGTCTGGTAGCGGGAGAGCTCGTCGGCGACGTGCGCCCACTGCGCGAGCTGGAGATGGTGGCCGGGAACGCCCTCGTGGTACCAGGTGGAGACCAGGTCGTAGACGGGGAAGCGGGTCTCGCCCATGGTCGGCAGCCAGGTGCGGCCGGGCCGGGAGAAGTCCAGCGACGGCTGGGTGTAGTACGGCGCCGCCGCACCGCCCGGAGGAGCGATGCGCGACTCCACGCGCTTGACGCGCTCGGCCAGTTCGAAGTGCGTGCCGTCCAGCTTCTCGATGGCCTCGTCCATGAGGCCCTGGAGCCACTCGCGCACCTCCTCGACGCCCTCGACGGCCTCGCCCTCGGTGTCCAGACGCCGCAGCGCCTCCCACGGGGTGGCCGCGCCCGGCAGGATCTTCTCCGCCTCGGTGCGCATCTCGCCCAGCAGCCGGTGGAATTCGGACCAGCCGTAGGCGTACGCCTCGTCCAGGTCGAGGTCGGCGCCGTTCCAGTAGCGCGCCCAGCGGGCGTAGCGCTCCCGGCCGACCGTCTCCGGCGACCCCGCGACGCGCGGCTCGTACACCTCGCGCAGCCAGTCGCGCAGCTCCCGTACGGCGGCGGTGGCATCCGCCGCGCCCGAGGCGAGGACCTCCGTCAGCGCGTCCGGGCCCTCGGCGGCGAAGGCGGCGAACCACCCCTTGCCGTCGCCGTCGTCGCCGTCGCCGACCCACTCGTCGAGCTGCCCGATGACGGTGGAGACCTGGCGGGGCCCGGCATGCAGGCCCTTCTCCAGACCGGCGGCGAGCGATTCCCGGTAGCCCTCCAGGGCGTCGGGCACCGCACGCAGCCGCTGGGCGACGGCCGTCCAGTCCTCCAGCGTCTCGGAGGGCATGACGGTGAAGATGCCGCGTACGGAGTGGACGGGGGAGTGCAGATTGCTCACGGCACGCAGCCCCTCCTGGGCGTCGTGCACGGCGAGTTCGGCCGTCAGCCGCTCCCGCAGCAGACGGGCGCAGCGGCGCTCGGCGTCGCTGTCGGCTCCGGGCTGTTCCTCGGACTCGGCGAGCTTGCGCAGCGTCGTACGGCTCAGCTCGGCCAGGGCCTCCTGGCCCGCGGGGGAGAAGTCGGGGAGACGGCTGTGGGACTCGGGTACGCCGAGGTACGTACCGGTCACGGGGTCGAGTTGGACGAGGGCGTCGACGTAGGCGTCGGCGACCTGTCGCGGCAGGGGGGTGGTCTTCATCGCATCGGACATGGGCCCATCCTGGTACGCGCGGGGGCCCGGCGTCATCAGCATCAGCCGTGCCGGGGGCCGCTGAGCTGCCGTTCGGCGGCGCCACCGGGCTCCGTGCCCGCGTCCGAGCCCGCCGCACGGGCGGTGTCCGTGCCGGTCGCCGTACCGGTGTCCGTCCGGGTTGGCGCGGTCTCGCCGGTGCCCGCGAGCCGGGCGGTGATCACCAGCGTGCCGTCCTCGACCTGGTGGTCGAGCGGCAGGCCCAGCCGGCGCATCGCGGCGACCATCGCCGTGTTGGACGCCTGGGTGACGGCGTAGACGTCCGCCGAGCCCGCCTCACGGGCCAACCCGACCAGCCTGCGCAGCAGTTCGCCGCCGATGCCGCGGTGCTGCCAGTCGTCCTCGACGAGCAGCGCGATCTCGCTCTCGTCCCCGTCCCACAGCAGATGGCCCAGCGCGACGAGGCGTCCCGAGGCCGTCCAGGCGGCAAGGGTGCGCCCGAAGCGCGGCGAGAGCAGATGCCGCAGATAGCGGTCGGCCTCGGAGACGGGGCCGTGGTAGCGCCGGTCCAGCGTCGTGCGGGAGCACCGCTCGTGCATGCTCAGCGCCGCGTCCAGATCGCCGGTGTCGGCCCTGCGTACGGTGACGGGCAGGCCGTCCGGCAGCGTCAGCCGGTCCGCGGAGCGCGGCACGCGCACACCGGCGCCGACCACCCGGTCCAGCTCCACCAGGGCCGCGGCACGCGCGAACTCGGCCGGTGTGAACGGCAGTTGGGGCCGTTCGACGACGATAACGCCGCCCGCCGGGTCGGGCAGCCGCAGCACGGTCTCCTCGCAGCTTCCCTCGGGCGGTACGTCCAGGGGCGAGGGCACCCCGGAGAACGGCGAGACGGGCGGCACCGAGCGCACCGTGCAGCGGCCCAGCAACTGCCGCAGCGCCAGGGGCAGTTCGGCGGTGTCCCGGGCCGTACGGGCGGCCAGGCGCAGCGCCCGCGTCGGAGCGTCCTCCAGATCGTGGGCGTCGGCGCGCTCCACGCGGGTGCGGGAGCCGCCGGCGCCGTCCACGGTCCGCGTCAGATCGGTGGCCTCCAGCGCGGCGGGAGCGCGCAACACGAACTCGTCCAGGGCCTGTTCGCGGCGCACCGGGGTATCCGTGCGTCCGCCGTCACGAGACCCGGACCCGTACGCGGACGCGGAGTCCGGCTCCGGTTCGGGCGCCGGGCCCAGCGGGAAGGTCTGCAGCGAGACGATGTCCACGTCCTCCCGCGCCAGCGCCCCGCACAGCGCCGCGAGCCGCCCCGGCTCGTCCGGCACGGTCGTGCGCATCCGCCACAGCGACGTCGCCCTGCCCGGCCCGGAGGCCGCGTCCTGCCCGGCCTCGCG
>NZ_LJGW01000658.1 GCF_001751255.1 Streptomyces nanshensis
ACCGTGCTCGACCGGTCCGAGCCCGCGCTCGCGCTCGGGCGCGAACTGGCGGGCGCGTGCACCGTCGACCTCGCGCCGCCCGCCGCCGAGTGGTCGGTGCGCTCCCTGACCGGAGCGGACGGCGCCGCTCCGGACGGCCGCCACGGCGGAAGCGGTACGGGAACGGGAGGCGGGGAGGAGCTGCCCGCCGCCGACCTCGTCACCGTCTCGTACGTACTGGGCGAACTGCCCGAACGGGAACAGACCGCGGTGGTCGGCGCCGCGGCGCGGGCCGGACGGGCCGTGGTCGTCACCGAGCCCGGGACGCCCGAGGGGTACGCCCGTGTGATCGCCGCCCGCGATCTGCTCGTGGCGGCGGGGCTGCGCGTTCTGGCGCCCTGCCCGCACAGCGCGCCGTGCCCGATGGTCCCCGGCGAGGACTGGTGCCACTTCGCGGCCCGGGTCAGCCGCTCCTCCCTGCACCGCCAGGTCAAGGGCGGCTCACTGCCGTACGAGGACGAGAAGTTCAGCTATGTGGCGGCCGCGTACCCGGAGGTGGCGGGCGGGCCCGCGGCGGGCCGCATCGTCCGCAGACCGCAGAAGCGCAAGGGCCAGGTGCTGCTGGAGCTGTGCACGGCGGAGAACGGGCTGCGCCCGGCGACCGTCACCAAGCGGCACGGCGCCGACTACCGCGCGGCGCGTGATGTGAAGTGGGGCGACGTCTGGCCACCGGAGGTCTGACCGCCCGGACACCTAACTGCCCGGACGCCCAACTGCCGGTCGGCTGGCGGGTGTTGAGAGCGGGCCTCTGACCGGCCGGGCATGTGGCCGTCCGCCCGCCCACCGGTGCGGTGTCACCAGCCGCCGTCCGTCAGCGTGTCCAGATGCGTGCGCAGCACCGTGCGGAGCAGCCGCGGCGGCAGCAGCTCCGGCACCTGTACGGCCTGGACGGTCAGTCCGTCGAGCAGCGCCGCCAGCCGGACGCTCTCCAACTCGACGTCGAGGCCCTTGCGGAGCGCACCCGTGCGCCGTGCGCCCTCCAGTACGCGCGTCATGACCTCGCGGGTGCCCTCCAGCACTTCCCGTGCGCGCGGCCGCAGTTCGGGACGCGTACGGGCCGCGGTCACGAACGCCGACCACACCGCTGCCTCTTCGCGCCGGGTGGCATCCAGCGGCAGGAACTCCTGGAGCATCGCCTCCGCCACCTCCCGGCGCTCCTCGCCGTCCCGGCACTCCGCGAGCCGTTCGACGTGGGCGAGCACGCGGTGCTCGAAGCGCCGGCTCAGCTCCTTCATGGCGAAGACGAGCAACTCGCCGTGGTCGCCGAAGTAGTGGCGTACGGAGCCGATCGCGAGCCCCGCCTCGTTCGCGACGTTGCGCAGTGACGCGCCCTCCAGACCCCGGCGTCCGACCACGGCGAAGACGGCCTCCGCCACGGCCCGCCGCCGCTCCTCCGCGTCCACGATCTTCGGCATGCGACTTTTATAGCACGACTGCGCTACGATAATTTTCTGGCACGACCGTGCCAGAAAACAACGGGGAGGTCGGACCGCATGAACGGATGGATGACGACGGCGCTCATCGTCGCGCTGGTGGCGGCCGTGGTGGTCAAGCGCCTGCGCGGCGAACCGCTCGACGCACGCGAGCTGTTGGGCGCCCCGGTGATCCTCACCGGCGTCGGCGCCTGGAGCGTGGTGCAGGCGTCCGGGCACCTCACGGCCACAGACTTCGGTTGGGTGGCGGCCGGCTCCGTGCTCGGCCTGGCGCTGGGCGCGGTACGCGGACGGACCGTCGAGGTCTTCGAGCGCGACGGCGTGGCCTGGCACCGCTACACCGGCAGGACGTTCCTGGCGGCGCTGGGCACCTTCGCGCTCATGGCGGCCTTCGGCTACGCCGCCGTACGGGCGGGCATGCACGAGGAGGCCCGCCCGACGACCCTGTCCATCGGCGTCAGTTACCTGGGTGAGGCGCTGGCCGTGGCGGTGCGCGGCATGGGCACCGGGCTGCCCTTCGCCGCGCAGGGGGCGAGGCGCTGACCGGATCCCGTCCGGGTCACCTCCGGGTCCGGTCCGTCGCGTACGCCGTCATGTCTGCGCGCCGTGCGCGCCGCGTGCATCGTGTGCACCGCGTACGTCACGCACCTCGCGCACCTCGCGCACCTCGCGTACGCACCGTCCGGATCCGCGGTTCCGGACGGTGCGGCTCGCCCCCGTCGCTGCTCCCGGCGGTCTGTGCTCAGGCCGCCGGACGCAGCTCGGCGGTCACGCACTTGACGCTGCCGCCGCCCTTGAGCAACTCCGTCAGATCGACGGGCACGGGCTCGTAACCCCGCTCGCGCAGCGGTTCCAGCAGCCCCACCGCAGCCTGCGGCAGCATCACGTGCTGCCCGTCGCTGACCGCGTTGAGACCGAGCGCCTCGGCGTCCTGCGCGGAGGCGACGAGCGCGTCCGGGAAGAGCCGTGCGAGCACCGCGCGGCTCCCCGGCGAGAACGCCGGCGGGTAGTACATGACGTCGTCGCCGCCGAGCACGCACAGCGCCGTGTCCAGGTGGTAGTAGCGCGGGTCGACGAGGTCGAGCCCGATCACGGGGCGTCCGAAGAACTCCTGCACCTCGCCGTGCGAGAGCGGGCTGCTGCGGAAGCCGCGCCCGGCCAGCAGCCAGGTGTCGGTCACCGCGAAGTCGCCCTCGCCCTCGTTGATGTGCTCCGGCTCCTGCACGTCCGTGAAGCCGTTCGCCCGGTACCAGTCGCGGTGCGCCGCCGCCTCGTCGGCGCGCTCGCGGTGGGCGAAGCGCGCACCGAGCACACGGCCGTCGACGACCGTCGCGCCGTTCGCCGCGTACACCATGTCGGGCAGCCCGGGGACCGGTTCGAGCTCCTCGACGACGTGACCGAGCGCGCGGTAGCGGTCCCGCAGCTCCTCCCACTGCGCGACGGCCAGCGGGATGTCCACGGGCTTCTCGGGATCCATCCAGGGGTTGATGGAGTAGGTCACGCGGAAGTGTGCCGGTGGGCACATCAGAAAACGGCGCTGGGTGTAGCGGGGTCCGTACAACGAAGGCTCCTTCACGGGGTCGACGCGCACTGTGCTGCGCCCATGGTGCGCTGTGGGGGCCGCTTCGCGCCGCCATGTGAGCGGAATGCGCGCTCACCTGCCGCGTTCGCCGTCCGCCGCGTCCGGCTTGTCCCGCTGTGGGGTACGGGCCAACAGCCGTGGCGCGTCCGTCAGTACGCCGTCGCAGCCCAGCCGCAGCACCCGGTCGCGTTCGGCGGGGGTGCGGATCGTGTGCGACCACACGTGCGGGATGCCGGAGGCGACGGCCCGGCGGATGTCGGCGTCGCGTGCGTGGTGGTCGACGCTGAGCATGTCGACGGTGCCGCGCCAGCGCTCGGGGCGGTCCCGGCGGGCCTGCTCCACCGACCGCCACACGGAGGTGAGCAGCCCCATGCGGTGGGCCTTCACGGCCGGCCGGATCCGGTTGGACTGCACGTACACCGAGCGGGTCAGACCGCGGGCGCGGATCATCTCCGCCAGGGGCGCCAGCGCGCGTTCGTCCTTGATCTCGACGTTCAGCACGATGTGCCCGCCGAGGCGGTCGAGCACCGCGGCGGCCGTCGGCGGATGCTCCGCGGGCCAGTCGCCCGGCAGGCCCTTCCCGGGCCGCAGCCGTACGTGCCGCCACTGGCGCAGCGTCAGTCGCGAGACGGGCCCGGTGTGGTCCGTGGTGCGGTCGAGCGTGCGGTCGTGCATCGCGACGGGCGTTCCGTCGCGCAGTGTTTGTACGTCGAGGTCGAGCACGTCGGAGGAGCCGTGCCGGTACGCGGAGACCAGCCCGGCCATGCTGTTCTCCGGCACCTCCGAGGCGCCGCCGCGGTGCGCGGCGTTGACCGTCTTCGGGAGCCCCGCCGCCCGGGGCCCGTCGGAGCCGCGCAGCCGTGCGGGCGCCGGGTTCGCCGGAGCGCAGCCCGGTACGAGCGCCGCCGCGGCGAGTACGAGGACGAGCAGCGGAAGCGGCAGCCGGCAGGGGACGCGGAACAGCGGGAGCGGAAGCGGCAACAGGCAGGCGCGCACGGCCCGTACGGCCCTGACCGTGATCATGACCATGGGCTCACGCTAGGCGCGTGCGGCCCTCCCGGCTCCCTCAGAGCCCGCCCGGTGCGGCAGACGGGTGTGTGCAGGAGCGGGCGCGTGCGCCCGTGCCGCCTCGGGCCCGCTTCTTTGCCGTTTCCGCCCGGATGACGACCGGTCAGTTGTGATCCCGGGATTCGGCCCGGAGTGCGCTCACCGCTGCGTACCCTCGGAGAATCCACGGTCGTGGACGCGGACGGCGCGGAGTGAGGCGGTAGATGGAACGCGAGAGCAGGTTCGGCCGGTGGCTGCGGCACATCGTGCGCGGCGGTCCCGGAGCGAGGACGGCGCGGCCACGGAGCGCCGCCGCACAGGCCGACGCCGACCGCGCCCGTACGAGGCTGCTGCTGGCCGCCGCCGCGGCGGGCTTCCCGCTCGCACCGGCCGCGCACCCCTCGGGCTACGGCTGCTCGTGCGTGCGCATCGGGTGTCCCACCCCGGGGCGGCACCCGGTCTCCTTCGGCTGGCAGACGCAGGCCACCACGGATCCGGCGCAGATCGAGCGCTGGGCGCTGAGCCAGCCGCAGGCCAACTTCGTCACCGCCACGGGACGCGTCCACGACGTCCTCGACGTCCCCGCCGAGGCGGGCCGCGCAGCGCTGGAGCGGCTGGAGGCGGAAGGGGTGCCCCTGGGTCCCGTGGCGCTCTCCGGGGGCGAGCGGATGCTCTTCTTCACCGCCACCCGCGGCACCCCCGAGGACGAGGACGAGTGGTGGCCCTGCGAACTGGACTGCCGCCCCGAGACGATGGACGAGCATCCCGGTCTGCGCTGGCACTGTCGCGGAAGCTATGTCCTCGTACCGCCGGCGACGCTGCCCGGTACGGGGGAGCGGGCCGAGGTGCGCTGGATCCGCCCACCGGAGTCGGCCGGCGCGGCGGAGGGCGCCGGAGCGGACGACGGGACGGACGCCCGTGCCGACGGCGGGACCGGGACGGCGGCGGGGGAGGAGCCGCAGGCGCCCCG
>NZ_LJGW01000655.1 GCF_001751255.1 Streptomyces nanshensis
GGTGAGCTGGGCCCGTACGGCGGCGGGCGCGTCGTGCAGCGCGACCCACAGCGCGTCGTCGCCGATCGCGGAGGAGCGCGCGGCGGCGGCGCGCTGGGCGTGGCCGCGCACGAAGGGGTCGGCGTGCGCGAGGCGGGAGCTGAGGTAGGCGGTCTCCTGGGCGGCGCACGCGGCGATCACCCCGGTCCGCTGCCCGTAGATCCCGTACTCCTCCAGGCCCTCCAGCAGAGCCGTCAGCTCCTCCTGGTCGCACTCCCGTGCGTGCGCGGCGATCTGCCGGGTGCGCTGCGGGTACGCGAGCGGCTCGATGCTGTCGAGGAGTTCGGTGGCGGCTGCACGGGACATGGCGGGGATTCTGCCCGCAGAATGTGCGCGACGTAAGAGTTCTTCACGGGGATGTGCAGGAGGTGAGTGTTTTGCGTCCGGAACGTGTACGCACACGCTTCCTCGGGCACCTGCTCACGGTCGGACAGTGCCCCTTCGCGGCGGCGGGATAACGTCACGGCATGAACGGAGCGATCGTCGTGGGCGGCGGTGTGAGCGGGCTGACGACCGCCGTGCTGCTCGCCGAACGCGGCACGGACGTACGGGTGTGGAGCCGCGACGACGACGCGCGGACGGCGTCGGGGATCTCCGGCGGACTGTGCTGGCCCTACCGCATCGAGCCGCAACGCGAGGCGCTGGAGTGGGCGGTGCGTTCCTTCCGCAACTTCGCGTGGCTCGCCGAGCAGCCGGCGCTCACCGGAGTGCGGCTGGTGCGCGGCACCCTGGAGGGCGGCGCGGCCGGCACGGTGCCGCCGGAGTGGCTCTCGCTGATCGGGTCGCCGCCGCGTACCCCGATCGTCGACATGCTCGCCTATCTCCCGTATCTGCGGGGGCGGTTGGCGGCGGCGGGCGGCACCGTCGAGCGGCGTGAGGTCTCCTCGCTGGCCGAGGCGGCGGCGGAGGCGCCCGTGGTGATCGACTGCGCCGGACTCGGGGCGCGCGAACTGGCCGGGGACGCCCGACTGCGGGCGGTACGGGGCCAGATCGTCGTCGTGGAGAACCCGGGCGTCGAGGAGTGGTATCTCTCCTCGGAGGCGGGCGCGGCCGAGACCACGTACGTACTGCCGCAGCCCTACGGCCTGTTGCTGGGCGGCACCGCCGACGAGGACGCGGAGGAGACCGCGCCCGACCCCGCCCTCACCCGGGCCATCGTGGAGCGCTGCGCCCGGGTGCACCCCGCGATCGCCGAGGCGCGGATCACCGAAGTACGGGTGGGACTGCGCCCGTACCGGCCGCGCGTACGGCTGGAGGCGGAGCGGCTGCCCGGCGGAGCGCTGTGCGTGCACAACTACGGGCACGGCGGCGCGGGCGTCACCGTCTCCTGGGGGTGTGCGCGCCGGGCCCTCTCGCTGCTGAACGCACAGTGATGCGGCCGGATGGCATTCATGTGTAGACGCCCGCGAAGCGGTACCGGCGGGCGGGCACAGTATCTACGCTGCGACTGCCCACTTCGCACATCTCGCGAACGTCTCGCGAATGCCAAGGGAGTTGGAGGTCTCGTGCGGCAAAGACTCATCGTTACGGGCGCGGTGGTGACCGCCCTCACGCTGACGGTCCCGGCATCGGCCGCCGATGCCGGACCGTCGCCCGGCGCACCCGGGGCGGGAGACTCCTACTACCCGGACTACGGCAACGGCGGCTATGACGCCTCCCACTACGATCTGCGCCTGAAGTACCAGCCGAAGACCGACGAGTTGACCGGTACGGCCACCGTGCTCGCCAAGGCCACACAGGATCTCAGCCGCTTCAACCTGGACTTCGCGCTCGACGTGCAGGAGGTCCGGGTCGGCGGCCGCAAGGCCGAGGCGAAGGCCACCGGCGCGCACGAGTTGGAGGTCACCCCGGCCGAACCGATCGCCGACGGCGAGCAGTTCAGCGTCGTCGTGCGCTACAAGGACGTGCCGTCCGAGGTCGAGGTCGACGGCTTCACCTCGTGGCAGCGCACGCCCGACGGCGCGGTCGCCGCCAACGAGCCGGAGTCGGCCTGGTGGTGGTTCCCGAGCAACGACCACCCCAGCGACAAGGCGACATACGACGTCAGCGTGGCCGTGCCCAAGGGCTACAAGAGCATCAGCAACGGCGACATCGTCTCGGAGGAGCCCGCCGGCAAGGGCTGGGTCCGCACCGCCTGGCGTTCCGACAAGCCGCAGGCGACGTATCTGGCGACGCTGGCGGTCGGGAAGTTCGACGTCACGAAGGGCCGTACGGACAGCGGCATCCCCGTGATCAACGCCTACAGCAGGGAGTTGGGCGCGGAGGACGGCTCGGCGCGGGCGAGCATCGAGCGTACGGCCGAGATCACCGACTGGCTCCAGAGCGTCTTCGGCACGTACCCCTTCAGCTCCGTCGGCGGCTATGTGCCCGCCAGCGACGCCCACTTCGCGCTGGAGACGCAGACGCGGCCCTTCTACGGCAACACGCGCTTCAAGGAGGGCACGGACGTCTCCGTCGTCGTGCACGAGTTGGCGCACCAGTGGTACGGGGACAGTGTCTCGGTCGCCAAGTGGCGCGACATCTGGCTCAACGAGGGCTTCGCCAGCTACGCGTCGTGGCTGTGGTCGGAGAAGGAGGACGAGGGCACGGCGCAGGAGATCGCCGACGAGGTCTACGACTCCCACCCGGCCGACGACGAGTTCTGGACGGTCGCCCCGGCCGACCCGGGCGCGAAGAACCAGTTCCACGACGCGGTCTACGACCGTGGCGCGCTGGCCCTCCAGGCGCTGCGCAACAAGATCGGCGACAAGCCCTTCTTCAAGATCCTCAAGGGGTGGCCCGCACAGCACGAGGGCGGCAACGCACGCGTCGAGGACTTCGAGAAGTACGCCGAGAAGGTCTCGGGCAAGAAGCTCGGCGCGCTCTTCGACACCTGGCTGCGCACGTCCGCCAAGCCCACCGACCCGGCGTTCGGCGCGACGTCCCGTGCGGGCAAGGGCAAGAGCGCACCGCCGGAGTCGTGGGAGGAGATCCAGGCGGTGCACGGGGCGCACCGCCACCACTGAGCGGCGCACGCCGCCACCGCTGCCTCACGGCGCACGGTGACAGCCCAACGGCCCGGCCCCTGGAGCGGTTTGCTCCGGGAGCCGGGCCGCTGCGTGTGCGCGGGCGCCCTGCCGGTCCGTTCAGGTACGTACGGCTGCGCAGGACTGCGTACGGAGACATACGGGCCGTCAGGCCGTCAGGCCGTCCCCGGCGGTACGGGCCTGATGACCGCGAAGACCGCACCCTGCGGGTCCTGCACCACGGCCATCCGTCCCGCCATCATGTCGAAGGGCGGCACGAGCACCGAGCCGTCCGCCCGTACGAGGGCGTCGACGGTGCTGTCCGTGTCGTCGACCGCGAAGTACGTCAGCCAGTGCGAGGGCGTTCCGGGCGGCGAGTTCTCCAGGCCCTGGGCGCCGCCGACCGTACGGCCGCCGACGGTGAGCGCGTTGTAGCCGGGAGCGCCCTCCATGGGTGCCGTCTCGATGCCGAGGTTGCGGTAGAAGGGCTCGGCGGTCTCCGGGTCGGAGGTGTTCAGTTCGCTCCAGATCACGGCCCCGTGCTCGTTGACCACCTGTGCGCCGACGAAGTCCTTCGCCTGCCACAGCCCGAAGACCGCGCCCGTCGGGTCCTTGGCGACGGCCATCCGCCCCAGATCCATCACGTCCATGCCGGGCACCATGACGGTGCCGCCGTTCTCACCGATGCGGTGCGCGGCGGCGTCGGTGTCCTCCGTCGCCAGATACATCGTCCAGGCGGGCGGCGGGGTCGGCCCGCCGTCGGGGGCCATGGCGGCCATGACACCCGCGACGGGCTTGCCGTGCAGGGTGCAGACCGAGTAGCCGCCGGTCTCCGGCGGCCCGACCTCGCCCTGCCAGCCGAAGAGATCCTTGTAGAAGTCGAGGGCCGCCTGCTGGTCGGGGACCATCACGTCGACCCAGCACGGAACGCCGGGCTCGTACCTGTCAGTTACCTCGGGCATGCCAGCTCCTTGTCGGGACTCGGTGCCGGTCACTGTGCCGAGCCGGAGGTTCCCGCCGGGCCCGCCACGCCGCCCCCCGGCGCGCTCGCCGCCGAATTCACCCGCCTCCGCCCACGGCCCGTCCCGGCGGGCGCCGGCCCCGCGTACGCGGTGTCCCGCTGCCCCGTGCTCCCCCGCGCAGGACCCCCGTACGTCCCGACTCCGCGCGCAGCCGCTCGCGGTACGCACGGCGGGCCCGGTAGGCGGGCGGCAGATACCGCAGCCGCTCCGGCAGCAGCGGGAAGAGCGTGCGCACCACGCGTCCCAGCGTCCGCATCCGCCGCTCCTGGCGGGGCGTCCACGGCAGACCGAGGGCCTCGCGGGCGTCGGGCGGCATCAAGCCGACGGTGAGGAAGCGCTGGAGGCGCGCGGCGGCGGGCCACAGTACGGGCCACACCGTGCGCAGCACCACGCGCAGGGCCCGCGGTCCCCGGTCGGGCGGCGGCACCGGCCGCCGGACGTCGACCAGTTCGCCGACCACGGCGGTGTGCTCCAGCTCCCCGTCCAGGACGCGCCGGTAGTACGGCCAGAACTCCTCGACGCTCTGCGGCATGTCACGGTCCCGCAGACCGAGCAGGCGCCCGACCTGAAGCCACTCCGCGTACAGCCGCCGCTCCTCCTGCGGGGTGTACGGGCGGGGGCCCAGGCGCAGCCGCGCGTACCGGTAGACGGGGAAGCCGGTGGCGTGCACCCAGGCGTAGTTGGCCGGGGCCAGGGCGTGGTATTCGCGGCCGTGCGCGTCGACGCCCTGGATGCCGCGGTGCAGCCGGCGCAGCCGTCGTCCCTCCTCGACGCCTTCGGCGCCCCCGTACACCCAGAGCTGGACGCTGGCGAGGGAGCGTTCGGCGCGGCCCCACGGGTCGGTGCGGAAGACGGAGTACTCGTCGACTCCGGCGCCGACGGCGGGGTGGGCGACCTGCATCACCAGGGCCGAGGGGAGGGACAGCAGCGTGCGCACCTCGCCGGCCGCCTGCCACAGCAGGCCGCCGGGCGGTGGCGGCGCGGGCTCCTCGTGCGGCGGGCGCGGGG
>NZ_LJGW01000663.1 GCF_001751255.1 Streptomyces nanshensis
CTCGGGGCTCGGGGCGGCGGGCGCGCCGGCGTCGAGCGCCTCGGGGCAGGCACGGCGCGGCCCGAGCGGCTTCGCGACGCGGCGTACACAGGACCGTCCCGTCGTCTCCCTGTCGCCCGGCGACCGCGTGACGCACGACAGCTTCGGGCTCGGCACGGTCGTCTCCGTGAAGGGCAGCGGCGACAAGGCGGAGGCGACGATCGACTTCGGCGGGGAGAAGCCGAAGCGGCTGCTGCTGCGGTACGCGCCGGTGGAGAAGCTGTAGCGGCTGCGGCCGTCGTCCGGGCGGAGCCCGACGGGCGGGCGCCTGCGGCGAGTTCGCGTACCGGCGGGCGAGTTCGCCTACCGGCGATGAGTCCGCGTACGCGTTCCGGAGGGCCGGGCGCTACTGCGGGTTGAGGCCCTTGCCGCGCAGCCAGGGCAGCGGGTCGATGGCCTCGCCGCCGCCGGGGTGCACCTCGAAGTGCAGGTGCGGGCCCGTGGAGTTGCCGGAGGTGCCCGAGTAGGCGATGGCGTCGCCCGCCTTGACCTGGCCGGAACGGATCTTGGTGCTGCTGAGGTGGCAGTACCAGGTCTCGGTGCCGTCGGGAGCGGTCACCACGGCCATGTTGCCGAAGGCCACGTCGTACTTGGTGGTGACGGTGCCGTCGGTGGCCGCCATCACCGTCGTGCCCTCGCTCACGGGGAAGTCGATGCCGGTGTGCACGGACATCCAGTTCAGACCCGCCTGCCCGAACGTCGCGCTGAGTCCGTGCTCCTGGACGGGAAGCGCGAACTTGGGCCGCAGCGCCTCCTTACGGGCGGCCTCCCGCGCCTTGCGTTTGCGCTCCGCCTCCTGGCGGGCCTGGAGGTCGAGGCGCTCCTGCGTACGGCTGGCGCGGTCCGCGAAGTCGTCGGCGTCCGCGGAGAGTCCGGCGAGCTGTGTGTCGAGCTTCTTGTTGGCGGGCTTCACGGGGACGTCCGCGGCCTGCGTCGTCGTCTCCTCCTGCGGGACGCTGTCCGCGACGGAGGCGGCTGCTGCCGCGGCCACGCCCATCACGGCGACGGACGGCACGGCGACGGTGAGCAGCGCGGAGCGCCGGGGTCTGGGGGAGCGGCGGCGGCCGGGAAGGTTCGGGACCCGCAGATCGCCCTGCGGGAGTGCGCCGTGGGCGTCATCGCCGTCGTGGCTGTCGTAGTCGTCGAGACCGTCGTGGCCGTCGAGATCCTCGTGGCCCTCGTAGCCGGCGAGGTCGGGGCCGGTCTCCGCGTCGTAGGCGGGGGCGTCCGCACCGTGGACGTCGTAACCGTCGTAGCTGTCGTAACCGTCATAGCCGTCGAGGGCGGGCATGGCCGTCGTGGCGTCCGGTTCCACGTCGTGCGGGAACGCCCCGTCCGCGTAGGGGAGTTGCTGCCCCTGACCCTGACCCTGCCCCTGGCCGGCGTAGTCCTCGGCGGCCCCGGGTTCGTAGCTGTCGTACGACGTGTACAGCTCGGCGGACTCATAGGACTCCGCGGACTGATGCGCCTCGAAGGACCCGTACGTGTCATAGGTGTCGTACGCGTCGGCCGAGGCGCCGTCATGGCCCGGTACGGCGGTCTGCTGTCCGCCGTAGCCGTAGGCGTCCCAGCCGCCGTCGGCGCCGGTGAAGTCCCACTGCCCGTCGGTCTCCCACTGGGCGTTGTTCCACTGCGAGGTGTCCCACTGCCCGTGGGTCCAGCCGAAGTCGCCCTGGTCGGCGCCGTGTTGAGCGGGTACGTCGGCGGTCTGCGGGAAGCCCGCCTGTGCCCATGCGGCGTCCTGGCCGTAGGAACCGGAGGTGTACGCACCGCTGTCGTAGGACCCGCTGTCATAGGTCCCGGTGTCGTAGCCAGTGCTGTCGTAGCCACCGCTGTGGTGGCCGGCGCCGCCGTACTCGCCGCCGTACGTCCCGGACGCTCCGGCCGGGTCCGCGTAGGCGTCGTATGCGCCCGCGTCGTATGTGCCCTGCGCCCAGGAGGCGTTCTCCATGCCGGTGTGCTGTCCGGGCATCGAGCCGAAGAGCGGGTCAGCGCCGTAGGAGTCGGCGGAGTAGCCGTGGTCGAAGGTGGCCGTGCCCGTGGAATAGCCGTCGTACGCGGCGTGTTGGCCCTGCTGTGCGTACCCGCTGTGCGCGGTCTGCTCGTACTGCCCGTCGTGCGGCGCCGTGTACGAGAAGCCGTGAGAGGAATCGGCCGGGAAGGAGCCTCCCGACGGGTGACTTTCGTTCACCACCAACTTCTCTTTCGCCTCGACAGCAAGGGCGGAGCAGTGCGGTGACTGTACCCGGGGGTACGTGACGACGACAATCTTCAACAGGTTTTACGGCCCGGAGAAACGGGCATTCGGTGGCCTTTTGGTGCTCCACGAAGCCGTTCTTGGCCTTGCGTTCGATGAATGTTCGACCAACTCCCCCTCGGCGTGGGGGAGTTCCGGCGGCTTCCCGCACACTCCGACTCCGGTACGGGCCCGGCGGAAACGCGAACGTCCGTACGCGGAGGGAGAATTCCGGGCGTGAGGTGATGTACCGGGCGGCGGGTGCGGTGGACGGGGCGCGGTCGGGGGCGGCGCGGCCGTCGCGGTTCCGGACCTTCGGCCGGGACGCCGGACGGACCTCCGGGCGGGACGCGGTGCCGACCGGGGTGGACGGTGTGAACCGGACGGTCTGACGGCTCCCGTGCGCGGTCGCGGAGGTGCGGCGACGGGTTCGCGTGAGCGGGCCCGGGGGCGGCACGGGTGCCGGGCCTGCCGGGGGATCGAAGGGGGGCCGCCGCCGTGTGATTTCCCCCTCCCTTCCCGGCCGGAATCGCCTGGGTGCGGGATCCTGGGGATAACGTTCGTTCACTGGGCAGTCGCGGACGCCCTCCGCGGACGACGAAGGGCCGTCGTCGAACCACTCCCCGAAGAGCCGTCGAGATGGAGGCAGTGATGAGTGTGCCGGGTCCGATCCGCGTGGTGGTCGCCAAGCCGGGGCTCGACGGCCATGACCGCGGGGCCAAGGTCATCGCACGCGCGCTGCGCGACGCGGGCATGGAGGTCATCTACACCGGGCTGCACCAGACTCCGGAGCAGATCGTGGACACCGCGATCCAGGAGGACGCCGAGGCGATCGGCCTGTCCATCCTCTCCGGCGCGCACAACACGCTCTTCGCCAAGGTGCTGGAGCTGCTGCGCGAGCGGGACGCCGCCGACATCAAGGTCTTCGGCGGCGGCATCATCCCCGAGGACGACATCGCCCCGCTCAAGGCGAGCGGCGTCGCCGAGATCTTCACGCCCGGTGCCACGACGAACGAGGTCGTCGAGTGGATCCGCGCCAACGTCGGATCGCTGGCCGCCTGACCACCGGGGCCCTCGCCCCGTCGTCCGCCGGTTCCCGTACGCACTGACGCTCCCGCGCGCCCTCCCGTCCCGTACGTCCCCGTCCCGTACGTCCTTCCGCGCTGCCGTTCCGGGCCCACTCCGGTCTCCGCGTCCTCTGCCTCTGTCCTCTGCCCTTCCGCTCCTTGTTCCTCCCGCCTGGCTTCCGCTCCTCGCCGCGCGTCCTCCGGGTCCGGCAGGCCCGGTTCAGGTCACCTCACCGGTTCACGTCCTCACAGAGCCAGGTCCTCCGGCTCGGGTCCGTTCCCGCCCTCGCCGCGCAGTTCCGCGTGCATCGTCGCGCGCAGGCGCAGCGTGGCGACGAGCCGCTGGAACGCCTCCGCCCAGTAGGCGCCGGCGCCCGGTGAGCCGCCCTCCGGCTCGTCCGGGACGGCCGCGAGCGGCTCCAGACGTATCGCGTCGGTGGGCGGAAGGCAGCGTTCGGCCAGTCCCAGAACGCCGCTGAAGCTCCACGGATAGCTGCCCGCGTCCCGTGCGATCTCCAGCGCGTCCACGACGGCCCTGCCGAGCGGCTCCGGCCACGGCACGGTGCAGACCCCGAGCACGCGGAAGGCGTCCGACAGTCCGTGCGCCGCGATGAACGCCGCCGTCCATACGGCGGCCTCCGCTCCCGGAAGCACCGCGAGCAGCTTCGCCGCGTCGCCGGAGCCCTCGTCGGGCGGAGCCGTCGGCGGACCGATCAGGGCCCGCGCCCACTCCGCGTCGTGCTGGCGCACCGCCGCGCGGCACCAGGCGGCGTGCAGATCCTGCCGCCAGCCGTCGGTGACGGGGAGCATGACGATCTCCTGCGCGCGACGCCCGCCGAACTGTCCGTGCCACGTGGAAAGCGGGGTGGCCTCCACCAACTGCCCCAGCCACCAGGCCCGTTCACCGCGTCCGCCGGGCGGTTTGGCCACCACGCCGTCGCGCTGCATCGCGGCGTCGCACTCGTGCGGGGCCTCGACGGCGATGCGGGGCGCCGTGGCGAGAGGGTCCTGTGTGACGTACGTACGCGCCCGGGCCGCCATCCGTGCGGCGAACGCCGAGCCCGGCAGGGTGCTGAGCAGTTCGGCCGCCGTGGCGCGGACCGTGCGGGAACGGTCGGTGAGGGCCCGTTCGAGGAAGTCCTCGTCGGAGGGGGAGAGGCGCTCGCGGAGCGAGTCGAGGAACATCAGCCGGTCCTCGGCCCGTTCGGCGGCCCAGGTGCTCTCCAGGAGGGCGAGCCCGGCCGCCGGGTCCTGGCGGCGCAGCGAGGCGAGCAGCGCGACGCGTTCCGCGAACAGGCCCTCGTCCCAGAGCTGTTGAGCGGCGTCGCGGGCAGAAGCCGCAGCGGACGCCGGAGCCGGCGCCGGAGCGTGCTCGTCCGTCGCCGCCACCCCTTCCGTCCCTTCCGTCTCTCCCTGCGTCGGCCCGTCCAGCCCGGGGACGGCGTACTGCGGCACCGTGTTGCGCAGGGCGAACCTCCACTCGGGATTGAGCCGCGCCAGCCACAGCGCACGGGGGCCCGCGAACGTCAGCGTCTCGGAACGGAGATCGGTACGGGCGCGTGCAGCGTCCAGCAAGGCGGGCAACTGGGCGTCCGGCGCCCGGTATCCGTACCGGTTGGCCGCCGCGAGCCACTGCGGAAGCAGCTCCCCGAGATCGGGCGCCGTGCCGCGTCGGCCGCCTCCGCCGCCCGCGCCCGACGTCCGTCCGGCGAGCAGCGTCGTCAGCCGCGCCGCGGCCGGTGCG
>NZ_LJGW01000660.1 GCF_001751255.1 Streptomyces nanshensis
GGGGGCGGCTGCGGGCGCGGGCGCCGGGCTCGCGGCCGGTGCGGCGGAGGCGGCCGGAGCCGCGGGCTCCTCCACCTGTACGCCGAAGTCGGAGGCGATGCCGCCCAGTCCGTTCGCATAGCCCTGCCCGACCGCGCGCACCTTCCAGGCGTTGCCGCGCCGGTAGACCTCGACCACGACGAGGGCCGTCTCGGCGCCGAGCGACGGCGGCGTGAACGTGGCGATCACCCCGCCCGTGCCGGCGTCCCGGACCGTGGCCGTCGGCTCCAGGCCCGCGAAGGTGGTGCCGGAAGCGTCCGGGCTGGCCGTCACCACGACCTTCTGCACATCGGCCGGCACCTTCGCGGTGTCCACGGTGACGGTGTCCGCCGTACCGCCGCCGCTGTGCGTCACGCCGGGCGCCGAGGGCTGGTTGTAGAAGACGAAGTCGTCGTCTGAGCGGACCTTGCCGTTCTCGCCGAGGAGCAGTGCCGAGACGTCCAGGCGGGACGGTGCGGTCACCTCCACGGCCACCTGGGCGGTGTCGAGCGGGAGGTTCGAGCCGGGAGTCATTGCCGTCATGCCGGTCGTAACGAGCGGCCGGGCTTTGCGGTTCCTTTGCCCGCGCGGGCCGTCGGCCGTTCCTTCTTCTCCGTCCCGTCCCGTCCTGTCCCGTCCCGTCCCGTCCGTCCGTTCTCTGCGCCCGCCCTCGCAGGGGCCTCGCCGCGGGCCTCTTTAACAGAGCGCTCCGCACCGCCCGCGGACGCCGCGTGGGGCATACGAGTGGAGTCACTGCCTGATTACGTGTGACTACGCTCCGGCGTGGCAGTACGTCCCGCATGGTCTCTACCGAATCGCGTACGAACACAGGAAGCACAGGAACCCGACGGATCTTCCTCGGCGGTCTGCTCATAGCCGGCGCCTGCGTCGCCAACCGCGCACACGCGGCGGGCGGCGGCGCGGGTTCCGGCTCCGGCTCGGGCGTCTCCGGCGCGCACGCCGCCGCCGACGCGAAGGGCGCGGGCACGGCCCGCCGCTCGCTGCGCAGCGCACGGACGGCCTCGCGTCCGCAGGCCTACCGGCTGCGTCCGGAAGCGGGCCAGCTCGCCGCGCAGGCCCGTGGCAGTACGTCCGTCACCTACACCCTGGACTCCGGCGACTCCAGAGGACGCGAGATAGCTCTCACCTTCGACGACGGACCCGACCCCCTGTGGACCCCGAAAGTGCTCGAAGTGCTGCGCCGCTGGCGGGTGCAGGCCACCTTCTGCGTCATCGGACGGGAGGCCGCCGCCCATACGCATCTGCTGAACGCGATAGCCGACGGCGGCCACGAGATAGCCAACCACTCCTGGAGCCATCCGCTGCTGACGCGGATGCGCCCCGCGCAGGTGCACGAGCAGCTCGCCCGTACCTGCGACGTCGTCGACGAGGCGGTCGGCTCGCCGCCCGTCCTCGCACGCGCCCCCTTCGGCGAGTGGAACGACCGGACCCTTGAGATATCCGCATCCCTCGGCATGAGCCCGCTGGGCTGGTCCGTGGACACCAGCGACTGGGAAGAGCCCGGTACGCGGAAGATCACCGCGACCGTGCTGCGGCACACGAGCCCCGGTGCCGTCCTGCTCTCCCACGACGGCGGCGGAAACCGCTCGCAGACCGTGGCGGCGCTGCGCGACTACCTCCCCCGGCTGCTCGACTCCGGCTACATACCCGTACTGCCCTCCGGGGCCGCCGCGTTCCGGAACCGTACGGGCGAGGGGTGGGGCGGCTGAACACCCGCCGGGGCTACGGCCGTTCGGGCCCGGCGTTCAGCGGCGGTGGCGTTCCCGGGAGTGGCCGAAGAAGATCCGGTAACCGATCAGCAGCACCAGGGAGCCGGCGATGGCCGAGATCCACAGCGCGGGGTCGACGAAGTTGTGGTCGACCGAGCGGTCCAGGAAGGTCGAGGAGAGCCAGCCGCCGATGAACGCACCGGCGATGCCGATGAGGATGGTGCCGAAGATCCCGCCCGGGTCGCGGCCCGGCAGGATCACCTTGGCGATGGTGCCCGCGATCAGGCCGAGTATCAGCCAACTGATCAGCCCGGAGTCGAGCAGACCCTGTAGTGCGGAATCCGGGTCCTTGTCTGCGATGACGACGTACATGGTGGAGCCCCTCCCCGTGGACGACCTGAAGTGATCGGTTTCGGGTCCATCATGCCCCCCGACTGCGAGTTCAGTGCGGCCAGGTGGGCGGACGCGTGCAGAAGTGCCCCCCGATACGGGTGTGTTCGAGATCCTTCGGGTCCGTTTCCCCCTGCTCTGCGAGGAGTTGGGCGGCGTACGGCTCGGAGTCGTCCTGTGGCTCGAAGCCGAGGGCGCGGGCGCCGGAGAGGTCCCACCACAGCCGGGTGTTGGCGGAGGAGCCGTAGACCACCGTGTGTCCGACGTCCGGCGCGGTGAGCGCGGCGTGGAAGAGGCGGGCGCCGTCGGCGGGGCTGAGCCAGAGGGAGAGCATCCGTACCGAGGTGGGCTCGGGGAAGCAGGAGCCGATGCGTACGGAGACGGTCTCGATGCCGTGCAGATCCCAGTAGAGCTGGGCGAGGTCCTCGCCGAAGGACTTGGAGAGCCCGTAGAAGGTGTCGGGGCGGTGCGGGGTGTCCACGGGGACGAGCGGGTCGCCGTCCGAGGGGATCGGGGTGAAGCCGACGGCGTGGTTGGAGGACGCGAACACCACGCGGCGCACGCCCTCTTGGCGCGCGGCTTCGTACAGCCGGTAGGTGCCCTCGATGTTGGAGTGCAGGATCTTCTCGAAGGGCGCCTCCAGCGAGATGCCCGCGAGATGCAGGATCGCGTCGGTGCCCCGTACGGCCTCGCGCAGCGCGGCGGTGTCGGCGAGATCGGCGGTGACGGCCTCGGGCTCGCCCTCGACGGGACGGGCGTCGAACAGCCGCAGCCGGTAACCGAGTCGAGGAAGCAGTTCGCGCATCAGGCCGCCGAGTCCGCCCGCGGCGCCGGTCATCAGGACGGTACGGGGGTCGGGCATCGACAGGAACTCCGTCCCTAGACCTGGTTCATATATGGGGAGTTCATATATGGGGACACGCTAGGGAGGCGCCGTCCGGGCCGTCAAGGCCGCGGAGTTCGGGCGGCGGGTCGGACGGTCAGGGTGCGCTCGGTGGTGCTCATCGCCGTTCACGGTGGCCGGTGTGCTTGACCGGTCCCGGCGAACTGCCTTACGGTGCGGGGTAGTTCAGAGATATGGACGCAGATCAGAAACGTGTACGGGGTGAGGGTGCCGCGCCGGGGACGCGGGCGCGCGCCGCCGGGACGCCGCCGGACGCCCGTCTCCGTACCGGCCCGAGCAGGAGCCCGCGATGACCTCATCCTCCTCGCCCGCCCCCGGCCGGGGCACGCTCGCCGCACGCCTCGGCGGACTGCTCTTCTTCCCCGTCACGGCCTTCGGCCCGGACGGCGAGGTGGACCTCGGCGCCTTCCGCACCCATGTCCGCCGGGGCGTCGACGCCGGCGCGGGCGCCGTCTTCGCGTGCTGCGGCACCGGCGAGTTCCACGCGCTGACGCCGGAGGAGTTCCACGCGTGCGTCGCCGCCGCCGTCGAGGAGGCGGACGGACGGGTGCCCGTCGTCGCGGGCGCGGGCTACGGCACGGCACTGGCCCGCCGGTTCGCCGCCCTCGCCGAAGAGGCGGGCGCGGACGGCCTGTTGGCGATGCCGCCGTACCTCGTCGTCCCCTCCCAGGAGGGCCTGCTGCGGCACTACGCGGAGCTGGCCGCGTCCACGAGCCTCGACATCGTCGTCTACCAGCGGGACAACGCCGTCTTCACCCCGTCCAGCGTCGCGGCACTGGCCCGTACGCCCGGCATCGTCGGACTCAAGGACGGCCTCGGCGATCTGGATCTGCTCCAGCGCATCATCAGCACCGTCCGCACCGAGGTGCCGGCGGAGACCGTCCGCGCCTTCCGCTACTTCAACGGGCTGCCGACCGCCGAGCAGACATGTCTCGCCTACCGGAGCCTGGGCGTGGACCTCTACTCGTCCGCCGCCTTCTGCTTCGCGCCCGAGGTCGCCCTCGCCTTCCGCCGGGCGCTCACCCGGGGCGACGACGCACGCGTGGCGCGGCTGCTCGACGGCTTCTTACGTCCCCTCGTCGAACTGCGCGACAAGGGACGGGGATACGCCGTCTCGCTGGTGAAGGCGGGGGTGCGGCTGCGCGGGCTGGACGTGGGCGAGGTGCGGCCGCCGCTGAGCGAACCGTCCGCGGAGCACGTACGGGAGCTGGCCCGACTCATCGACACAGGGCTGGAGTTGGTCGCGGGGGACGGGCCGGAGGACGGAGCGGACGACGTGCGGACCGGGGACGGCGGGGGCCGCTGATGCGCGCCGGTGCGTTCCTCTACCCCTGGGACGTCGTCGGCGATCCCGCCGCGCCCGAGCGCATCGCCGCGCTCGGCGTCCGGCAGGTCACGCTCGCCTCGGCCTACCACTCCGTACGCGCCCTCACGCCCCGCCACCCCCGCCACCGCGTGGTCACGGCACCGCACGCCGCCGTGCTCTATCCGCCGGACCCGGACCGCTGGAGGGGCCGGGAGCTGCGCCCGTACGAGCAGCGCTGGGTGCAGAGCGACGACCCGGACGGGGCGTACGGCGAGGCGGCACGCGCGCTGAACGAGGCCGGGCTGCGGGTGCACTCCTGGGTGGTGCTCGCCCACAACTCCCGTCTGGGCGAGGAGCATCCGCACATCACCGTCCGCAACGCCTACGGCGACCGCTACCCGTGGGCGCCGTGCGTCGCGCGCCCGGAGGTGCGCGCCTATCTGGTGTCGCTGGCGGCGGAGGCGGCGGTGCGGCCCGGCACCGACGGTACGGAGCTGGAGTCGTGCGGCTGGTACGGGCTGGCGCATCTGCACGCGCACGACAAGACGGGCGGCGCCGCGCTGGACGGCGCCGGTGCGTATCTGATGTCGCTGTGCTTCTGCGAGGTGTGCCGTGCCGGGTACGCCGCGCGGGGCGCCGACCCGGAGGCGCTGCGGGCGCGTGTGACCGCGGCGCTGGAGCCGGTGTGGCGCGGGGCCCGCGCGGACGGGGACGTGGATTCGGGGCCGGGATCCGCCGGCGGCGGC
>NZ_LJGW01000665.1 GCF_001751255.1 Streptomyces nanshensis
CGAGCGGGCAGCGCGCGACGCCGCCGACGGTCACGAGGGCCCGGCCGCCCGGGAGCCCGTCGCGCTGACGGACCCGGCGGCGTCCGCTGCCGCAGCGGAGGCAGTCGCGTCCCCCGTGCTCCGACCGCCCGCCGCCGCCCGCGCGTTGTGCTCCTCCTCCCACGCCGCCAGCGCCACTCCGCACGCGTGGTCGACATGCCGCAGCCCGGCCATGCTCAGCTCCACCGGGCGGTCCCGCGGCAGCGCCTCCAACTGGTCCAGCAGCTTCGGCAGCCGCAGGAAGGTCGCGTTCCCCGACACCCGTACGCGCAGCGTCCCGCCGCCGTCGCCCGCGTCCTCCGTCTCCACCTGGACGTGCGAGATCTCCCACGCCGACTTGACCACGGCCAGCAGCAGCCCGATCAGCACGCCCGCGAACATGTCGACCCCCACGATCGCGAGGGCCGTCACCGCCAACACCACGGCCTCCGCCCGGTGTTCGCGCCACAGCCGGACGAACTCCCGTACCGGGACCAGCTTCCAGCCCGCGTGCACCAGCACCCCGGCCAGCGCCGCCACCGGAATCACCCCGAGCGCACCGGGCAGCACCGCCACGAAGAGCAGCAGCCACACCCCGTGCAGCACCCGTGCGAGCTTGGTGCGCGCCCCCGCCGACACGTTCGCCGAACTGCGCACGATGACGGCCGTCATGGGCAGCGCACCGAGCGCGCCGCAGACCGTGTTGCCCGCGCCCTGCGCCATCAGTTCCCTGTCGTAGTCCGTACGCGGGCCGTCGTGCAGCCGGTCCACCGCGGCCGCACTGAACAGGGACTCCGCCGATGCGATGAGCGCGAAGGCGACGACCGTCGCCGCGGCACCGAAGGACAGCAGCCCCGCCATGTCGTCGGCGCCGGGCGGCCGCAGGACGTCCAGCAGACCCCGCACCCGTACGCGCGCGACCGGCAGTCCCAGCACGCCGGTGACCGCGGTCGCCAGACCCACGGCGGCCAGCGGCGCGGGCAACACCCTCGCCGCGGAACGCCACTTGGGCCACAGCACCAGAACGGCGACCGTCCCGGCCCCGAGCAGGACGGCCACGGCGCCGTCCCCGCCGAGCACCCCGCCGGCCAGGCCGGGCAGCCCCGCGAGCTTCGCGAGACCGCTGCCGGGCGCCCGGGCGTCCGCCAGCGCGTACACCTGTCCGGCGATCAGCACCAGCCCGATCCCGGCGAGCATGCCCTGTACGACGGCGACCGAGATCGCCCGGAACCAGCGGCCCAAGCGCAGTGCGCCCATGGCGAGTTGCAGCAGCCCGGCGGCCAATACCAGGACGCCGAGGGCACGGAGACCGTACGACTGCACGGCCTCGTAGACGAGGACGGTCAACCCCGCGGCGGGACCGCTGACTTGAAGGCTGCTGCCCGGCAGCGCTCCGGCGACGAGCCCGCCCACGATCCCGGTGACCAGGCCGAGTTCGGCCGGCACACCGGACGCGACGGCGACGCCGACACACAGCGGCAGGGCGACGAGGAAGACGACGAGGGACGCGGTGACATCCGCGCGCAGGGCCGCGCGGTCGGTGATCCTTCTGAGCATGAGGCATCTCCAGCCCGTCCCGCGGCCCGCATGCCGCGAGGCGCGGCGGGGCACGGCGGAACGAGCGCGGTACGTGCTCGCACAGCGAGCCGGGCGGTTTCGGAAGTCCGGAGGTGAGGCGGAGACGAGGAGATGAGGAGATGAGGCCGAGAGAAGCGGCGCGCACGTGGACGCGTACGGGGACGCGGCGTGGAAGCGGACGTACGCGGGCGCCTGCCGAGGATCAGCAGCGGAAGGTCTGGTGCAGCACCTGTACATCGACGGTGCGCGCGCTGCGTACTCGCTCACGCACGGTGCCCGGTACGGCGAGATCCGCCGCCGGGACCGTACGGACATCGCAGTCGCACACACGCACGGGCGCCGTGCCGTCCGTCCACACGGAGGCCGAACGCCGCACCCCGTGCCGGGACTTGCAGTCTTCCTCGGCCGTGCCGGAACGCTCGCCGTCCGCCGCCGCGTACACCGAGACCGGCGCGGCGGAACGCAGCGTCTGTGCGCTGACCTGTGCCGACGCGGACTCCACACCCAGCAGCGTGGCGAGCAGCAGGACGAGGGCGGCGGTCAGTGCCCGTGCGCCGCTCCGCGTGCTCGCCGGCATCCGGCCTCCTTCTGCCGCTCGTCGCTGGGGTGTTGACAGCGGACCTCATTGTGTCAACCACGCTAGGAACGTTTGCAAGTCGGCACATGCACTCTGCGTGAAAAGCGCCGTACGGATGGCTGTTTCGCGTCCCCGCGCAGACGCGCCCCGCCCGCCCCGCCCTCCGCAGGCTCCGGCCCGGCCACCCGTACGAAGGAGGAACCACGTGCCGCTTGACGCCGAAGACGGGACGCGCGCAGAATTCATCGCATGATGAATAAGCGCCCCGCGGGACCGTCCGCACCCACACCCCGCGAACCGGGCCGCCCCACCGTCCACGCCGCCGGACTCAGCGTCGTCCGCGGTGGACGCACGGTCGTCGACGACCTCACCTTCGACGTCGCGCCCGGCACCGTCACCGGCCTGCTCGGCCCCTCGGGCTGCGGCAAGTCCACGCTCATGCGCGCGATCGTCGGCACCCAGGCCAAGGTCACCGGCACGCTCGACGTCCTGGGACAGCCGGCAGGTTCGGCCCCGCTGCGCTCCCGCGTCGGCTACGTCACCCAAGACCCGTCCGTCTACGGCGACTTGACCGCGCGCCAGAACCTCGACTACTTCGCCGCCGTCCTCGGCATCCCCCGCAGACAGCGCGCCGAGGCGGTCGACCGCGCCCTGCACGACGTCGACCTCGCCGACCACGCCGGCTCGCTCACCGCGAACCTCTCCGGCGGCCAGCACTCCCGCGTCTCACTCGCGGTCGCACTGCTCGGCTCGCCCGAACTGCTGGTCCTCGACGAGCCGACGGTCGGCCTCGACCCGGTGCTCCGCCGCGACCTGTGGAACCTCTTCCACCGCCTCGCCGCGGAGAACGGCACCGCCCTCCTCATCTCCTCCCATGTGATGGACGAGGCGGACCGCTGCCAGAACCTCCTGCTCATGCGCGCCGGACGGCTGCTGGCCGCCGACTCCCCGGACGCCCTGCGCGCCCGTACGCACACCGACTCGGTCGAGGACGCCTTCCTCCACCTCGTCGACGAGGCCCGCCGGGCCGACGCCGCCTGACCCGTCCACGCCACCCACGCCCCGTCCAACCGTCCAAGCCCAAGCCCAGCCTCCAGCCCAGCGGAGAACACCAGCCATGAAGCCGGCCCGCACCCTCGCCACAGCCCGCCGCGTCCTGCGCCAACTCGCCCACGACCCCCGCACGATCGCGCTGCTGCTGTTCGTGCCGGTCCTGCTCCTCGTGCTCCTCTACTACGTCTTCGACGCCGACCGGCGGTCCTTCGACTCCATCGGCGCCTCGCTGCTCGGAATCTTCCCGCTGGTGACGATGTTCCTGGTGACCTCCATCGCCACCCTCCGCGAACGCACCTCGGGGACGCTGGAGCGCCTGCTGTCCATGCCGCTCGGCAAGGGCGACCTCATCGCGGGCTACGCGCTGGCATTCGGCGTCCTCGCCGCCGTCCAGGCGTCCGTCGCCACCGCCGTCGCCGTCTGGCTCCTCGACCTCAACTTCGCGGGCCCGCCCGGGATGCTGCTCCTGATCGCCCTGCTCGACGCGCTCCTCGGCACCGCGCTCGGCCTGTTCGTGAGCGCCTTCGCGGCCTCGGAGTTCCAGGTGGTGCAGTTCATGCCGGCGGTGATCTTCCCGCAGATCCTGCTCTGCGGACTCTTCGCACCCCGCGACAGCATGCAGCCGGTCCTGGAGTACGTCTCCAACGTCCTGCCCATGTCGTATGCCGTCGACGGCATGAACGAGGTGCTCCAGCACACCGACCCCACCGGCGACTTCGCCCGCGACGCCGTGATCGTCGCGGGCTCGGCCCTGCTGGTCCTCTTCGTCGGCGCCGCGACCCTCCGCCGCCGTACGCCGTGACCCCACGACCGCGCGGCGACGGGCGCTTCCACCAGCCGGACGCTCGCGCCGCGGCCCGGGCGCCGGTGCGAGGATGAGCGGCAGCACGCGTACGCACTGGACGAGGTGAACCACCGCATGACCCAGAAAGTCGCCGTCCTCGGCGCCGGCAAGATCGGCGAGGCCCTGCTCTCCGGAATGCTCAGGGGCGGCTGGTCACCGTCCAACCTCCTTGTCACGGCCCGCCGTTCGGAACGCGCACGGGAACTGCGCGAGCGCCACGGCGTCGAGTCCGTCGGCAACCCGGAGGCGGCCGAGCGCGCCGACACTCTGATCCTCACGGTCAAGCCGCAGGACATGGGCACCCTGCTCGACGAACTGGCGCCGCACACCCCCGTCGAACGCCTCGTCATCAGCGGCGCCGCGGGCATCCCCACCTCGCTCTTCGAGGAGCGCTTCCAGCCCGGCACCCCGGTGGTCCGCGTGATGACCAACACCCCGGCCCTGGTGGACGAGGCCATGTCCGTCGTCTCCGCGGGCACACACGCGACCGAGGCCCATGTCGCCCTCGCCGAGGAGATCTTCAACGGCGTCGGCAAGACCCTCCGCGTCCCCGAGAGCCAGCAGGACGCATGCACCGCCCTCTCCGGCTCCGGCCCCGCGTACTTCTACTTCCTGGTCGAGGCGATGACCGACGCCGGCATCCTCCTCGGCCTGCCCCGCGACAAGGCCCACGACCTCATCGTCCAGGCCGCGGTCGGCGCGGCCACGATGCTCCGCGACAGCGGCGACCACCCGGTGACCCTCCGCGAGAACGTCACGTCCCCGGCGGGCACCACCATCAACGCCATCCGGGAGCTGGAGAACCACCGCGTACGCGCCGCGGTCCTCGACGCCCTGGAGGCCGCCCGCGACCGCAGCCGCGAACTGGCCGCCGGCAAAGGCTGATTCGCAGGCCCCGCACCCTCTCGTTTGGGAGCCGCCCGAGCGTGGTGTACGCTCCAACGGTTGCCGGTCAGCCGTAATGGCTGCTCCGGCTTCTGTCTTGCCGTTTGTCGGCGGTCTTTTGTGGTGGTGCCCTCGTCTTGTGCGGGGCTGTTTTTCGTGTGCTG
>NZ_LJGW01000654.1 GCF_001751255.1 Streptomyces nanshensis
TCCACGCCGACCAGCAGCCGGCACGCGTGCGGTACGACGAGGCCGACGAAGCCGATCGGCCCGGCGACGGCGGTCGAGGCGCCGCACAGCACGACCGCGCCGAGCGCGGCGACGGCACGGCCCCGCGCCACACGCTCGCCGAGTCCGGCGGCCAACTCGTCGCCCAGCGCGAGGGAGTTGAGCGTACGGGCCGAGAGCAGGCAGAGCGCGAAGCCCACGGCGAGGAAGGGCAGGACCTGGAGGATGCGTTCGGCGGAGGCGCCGCTGACGCCGCCGATCTGCCACAGCCGGAAGCTCCCCGCGATGTCGTTGCGCGGCAGGATCACGGCGCTCACCAGCGAGACGAAGGCCGCCGACGAGGCGGCCCCGGCCAGCGCGAGCTTCAGCGGGGTGGCGCCGCCGCGGCCCAACGACCCGACGGCGTAGACGAATCCGGCCGCGAGCGCGGCGCCCGCCATCGCCACCCAGATGTAACCGGTGGGCGAGGTGAGGCCGAAGAAGGCGACCGCCGTGACGACGGCCAGCGAGGCGCCGGTGTTGACGCCGAGGATGCCGGGGTCGGCCAGCGGGTTGCGGGTCACGCCCTGCATGACGCCGCCGGCCAGCCCGAGCGCCGCCCCGACGACGATCGCGAGCAGCGTCCGCGGTATGCGCTTGGCGGCGGCGGCCTGTTCGAGGGTGTGCTGCGCACCGCCGAGCGCCGTCCACACGTCGGACCAGGCGACCGTGCGCGAGCCGAACGCGAGGGAGGCCGCCGCCGCGAGGGCCAGCGCGAGCAGCGCGGCGGCGAACCACAGGGTGCGTGTCCCCGCCGTCCGCCGGACCGTGGCCGCGGCGGACGGCGGGGACTGTCGTACGGGTGCCGTCACGGTGCCTTGTCCGCCGCCTTCGCGAGCGCGGCGGCGTAGTCGTCGAGCACGTAGGAGATGGACAGCGGCGTCGGGTTGGCGGCGGTCGCCAGCGGCGAGGTGTCGCCGGGCAGCAGGGAGATCGCGCCGTGGTCGATGGCGGGCATCTTCGACAGCAGCGGGTCCTTGCTGAGGGTCTTCTGCAGCTTGCCCTTGTCGTCGCCGTAGCCGGTGACGATGTCCACGTCGTCGAAGGTGTCGATCTGCTCGGCGCTCCGGGTCAGCGCGAACTTCTCCGTGCCGCGGGACGCCTTCTCGATGCTGCCGGGGATCTTCAGACCCAGGTCCTCGAAGAACTGGGTACGGGTGTCGTGCGTGGTGTAGAAGCCGACCTTGCTGACGTCCTTGGGGTCGACGTGCGTCATGAACATCGCCGTCTTGCCCTTGAGTTGGGGATACTTGCGCGCCGTCGCGGCGATCTCCTTCTCCAGGCGTCCGATCAGCTTCTCGCCCTCGGCCCGCAGACCGAGCGGCTTGCTGTTGACGCGGACGATCTCCCGCCAGGGCGTCGCCCAGGGAGCGTCCGGGTAGGCCACGACGGGTGCGATGTCGCTGAGGGTGTCGTAGTCCTCGCGGGTCAGTCCCGAGTAACCGGCGAGGATCACATCGGGCTCGGTGTCCGCGACGGCCTCGAAGTCGATGCCGTCGGTCTCGTCGAAGAGCGTGGGCGTCTTGGCGTGCAGCTTCTTCAGCCGCTTCTCGACCCACGGCAGCACGCCGTCGCCGTCGTCGTCGCCGAAGTCGGCCTTCGCCATGCCGACCGGTACGACGCCGAGGGCCAGCGGCACTTCGTGGTTGGCCCAGTTCACCGTGGCGACGCGCTGCGGCTTCTTCTCGATCGTGGTCTTGCCCAGTGCGTGTTCGACCGTCATCGGGAACGCGGCCGAACTGCCCTTGCTGTTCGCGCCGTCGGCGTCGTCGCCGGAGGAGGACTGCCCGCCGCATGCGGTGAGGGCGGCCAGCACGGCTGCCGTCACGGCGAGCAGCCGAAGGCGGTGTGAACGTCTCAACTCGTACTCCACTGTCCGGGGCCAGGGTGCCGGTCCGCGCACTCTGGAACCCGGGATGCCGTCGTGGAGCGGTGCACTGCGCTGGCGCAAGCAGATGAGGTAAGGCTTGCCTTAGTACCTTATGGAGATTCGTCGGGTGTCGCAATCGAGCTGATGCGACACCCGATGTTGCGATCCGGACAGAGATGGACCGATGAGTCGGAGCCGGGGAAGGGGAGGGGAGCAACTCCCCGGCTGCGGCACGCGGTTGGGGCCCGCCGGTGCGCTCCCGACGACGTCCCGCCCGGCGCCCCGTGCGCTCAATTCGCTCACTGACCGCGGAAGGTGCCCGGTGTGAAGCCCGTCGTACGGCGGAAGGCGACGCCGAAGGCGTTGGCCGACCGGTACCCGACCTTCCGCGCCACGGCCTCGACGTCCCAGCCGCGCGCGAGCAGCCCCACCGCGTGCTGGGCGCGCACCGAGGTGACCCAGCGCGCGAAGCTGGTGCCGGTCTCCGCGATGAACGCGCGGGAGACCGTACGGGCGCTCACGCCCAGCTCGGCCGCCCAGTCGCCGAGGCTGCGCGGATCGGCGGGGTCCTGGCGTACCGCGTCGGCGATCGGGGCCAGCAGCGCCGACGCCGGTGCGTGCACGATGAGTTCACGGGGCGAGGGGGTCAGCACGTCGAGCAGCATCGCCTCGGTCGTCTGCCGCGAGCGGGGCGTGAGTTCGTCCTCGCACAGCCGCTCCAGCAGCAGCCGGAGCAGCGGCGTCATCTCGACCGCCGCCGGGACGCCGGACATGGACGTCGAGGCGCCCGAGCCGATGAAGCACGCACGCAGCCAGGTGCCGGCGAACGCGGACGCCGAGTGCGGGGTGCCCGCCGGCATCCACAGCCCCACGGCGGGGGTGATCGTCCAGACGCGGCTGCCGACGACGGCGGAGGACGCGCCGCGCTCGTTCCACAGCAGTTCGTGGAAGGGGTGCGAGTGCTTCTCCCAGGTGGTGTCGTCCGTGAGCACCTCCGCGTAGCACGCCATGCCCGTGCTGCCGCCCTCGGCCTCCGGCTCCGTCATCGGCAGTGAACGCGTCACCCTCGCCATGGGCGATCTCCGTACGCAGACGGGCAGTCGGGCGGGTACTCCGCACGTACGGGCGCGCCCGCGCGCGGCGGGACGGTACGGGAACCGTCCACGGCGGCGGGGCGTATGCGGGGCATGGCGCCGATCCTAAGTCGCCGCTTCTCGGGGCGTGATGGGCCGGCGGCCGGTCCGGACGGCCCGCACGTACGCGGAGCCCGGCCATAATGCGCCTCATGCGCGCACTCGTTACCGGTGGCCCGGCCTCGTCGTGGACGGTGGCCGAGGTCCCGGCGCCCGCCGTCGCCCCCGACGAGGTGCTGGTGGAGGTGGCGGCCGCCGGTCTGAACCGTGCCGATCTGCTGATGCGCGAGGGTTCCTACGTGCCCTCCGGCGCCGACTGGAACGTACCGCTGGAACGCGTCGGCTTCGAGATGGCGGGCCGGGTGCGGAGTGCGGGGGCCCGCGTCACCGGTTTCCCGCCGGGCCGGTACGTCATGGCGCAGACCGGCGGTGCGTGCGCCGAACTGGTCGCCGTCGACCACCGCTTGCTGCTGAACGTGCCCGCGTCCCTCGCTCCGGCGTCGGCCGCGGGTCTGCCCAGCGCGCTGCTCACCGAGTACGACGCCCTGACCGGGGCCGCTGAGTTCCGGCCCGGCGACCGCGTCCTGGTCACGGGCGGTGCCGGGGGCGTCGGTCACATCGGCGTCCGGCTCGCCCGTGCCCTCGGCGCGAGCACGGTCGTCGCGACCAGCCGCTCCCAGGCCAAGACCGGCTTCCTGCGGGAGGCGGGCGCCACCCACGTCGTCGACACGAGTGCCACGGGCATCGCCTCGGCGCTCGGCCCCGACGCCTTCGACGTCTGCCTGGACCATCTGGGCGGAGCGGTCCTCGCCGACCTGCTCGGCGCGGCCGCTCCCGGGGCCAGGATCGTGCAGATCGGACGGCTCGCGGGCGACCGTGCCCGGCTCGATCTCGAACTGCTCGCCGCGCGCAGACTGCGGCTGATCGGCACCACCTTCCGCGGCCGGACGGCCGGCGAACTCCATGCCCTCGTCGCGCACTTGCGCCAGGATCTGCCGCATCTCCTGGGGACGCACGGCGTGACCCCGGCCGTCGACTCGCTTTTCGACCTCGCCGAGGCCGAGCGGGCGGCGGAGCGTCTGACCCGTCCCGGCCTCATGGGCAAGGTGGTTCTGCGCATCGCCTGACACCGGGCCGGGCACCGGCCGGACCGCCACCGGCACCACACGACGCCCGTGCGTCCCGTGGTGCCGGTGTGCGGCGGCCGCCGCCGTGCGCCGTGTGCGCCGCGTGCCGCGCGCGGCCCGGTGGGCGAACTACTCGTCCGGGTGGCGCAGTTCGACGTCGAAGTCGTCCGCGCCGCCGCCGTCCAGCCGCAGTCCGCTGGTCGCCGGCGGATAGCCGCTGGCCACCAGCGAGTACTCGCCCGCCGCGACGTCGGTGAAGACGTAGCCGCCGTCCTCGTCGGTGGTGGCGGTGGCGATCACATTGCCCGCCGCGTCCACCAGCGTCACCCGTGCCTGCGGCAGCGGACGCCGGTCCGCACCGGCACGGACGACGCCGTGCACCCGTGCGCCCGCCGAGAGTTCGATCTCGATACGGGTCAGACCCGGGCCCTCCGCCTCCACCGGGCGTGCGGTGGGCCGGTATCCCGGAGCGTTCACGGCGACCGTGAAGCTGCCCGCGATCAGGTCGTCGAAGCGGAAGTCGCCCCGCTCGCGGCTCTGTCCGCTGGCCAGCACCTCGCCCCGTGCGTCGGTGACCACGACCGTCGCCCCGGCAATGGGCTGCCCGTCGGCCGCGTTGCACACGCGCCCCGCCAGTCCGCTCGTACCGGAAAGGAGCAGATCGTGGCTGAGCGAGCCGTCGCCCACGGTCACCGTCGACGCCTGCGGCTGGTGGCCCTCGGCGGCGGCGATCAGCACGTAACTGCCGGGCCCGGGTGCGTCCAGGGCGTAGGAGCCGTCCGGGTGCGCGACCGAGCGGCCCAACTGCTGCCCGCTCAGCGAGATCAGGGTGAGGGCGGCGCGCGGCACACCCGTACCGGCGGCGTTGCGCACGGTGCCGCGGATGCCGCCGTACGACGCGTGCGGTCCGTCGCCGCCGCCGGCGGCCGCGACCGGTGCGGACCGGCTCTGCCACAGTCCGGCCGGCTGTC
>NZ_LJGW01000664.1 GCF_001751255.1 Streptomyces nanshensis
GTCACACGGCCCGGCGCCCGCTCCGCCGGCCGGGCGCGACCCCGGCCCGTCCCTCGCCCGTGCCCGTGCGGAGGAGCGGGACGCGGGATCCCCGGCGGCGGAAGAGCCCGGGAGAGACGACGGCGGACAGGTACGGACACGGGATCGAGTGCTCATGCCGACAGACGGTAGAGACGATCACGCACCCCATGTGATCTTGCTCAATTGCCGTGGACAATCCGCCCGTTGTGGATAAAGCCGTCACTCACTTCAGCGATACAACGGTGCCCAGCAGCCCCGGCCCGGTGTGCGCCCCGATCACGGCACCCACCTCGCTCACATGCAACTCCCCCAGCCGCGGCACCCGTTCGCGCAGATGCTCCGCGAGCTGGTCGGCCCTCTCCTGCGCGGCGAGATGGTGGACGGCGACGTCGACCTCCGCGTCCCCCGCCTTCTCCACCACGATCTCCTCCAGCCGCGCGATGGCCTTGGACGCGGTGCGCACCTTCTCCAGCAACTCGATGCGCCCGTCGGCCAGTTGCAGCAGCGGCTTCACGGCCAGCGCCGAGCCGAAGAGCTTCTGTGCCGCACCGATGCGGCCGCCACGGCGCAGATAGTCCAGGGTGTCGACATAGAAATACGCCGAGACTCCCTCGGCCCGCTTCTCGGCCGCCGCCACGGCGTCCTCCAGCGAGCCGCCCTCCGAGGCCGTACGCGCCGCCTCCAGCGCGCAGAATCCCAGCGCCATGGCCACCGCGCCGCTGTCCACGACCCGTACGGGCACCGGAGCATCCCGCGCGGCGAGGACCGCCGCGTCGTACGTACCGGAGATCTCACTGGACAGATGCAGCGAGACGACGCCCTCCGCGCCCGCCTCCGCCGCCGCGCGGTACCGCTCCGCGAACACTGCGGGACTGGGCCGCGAGGTGGTCACCGCACGCCGCTCGCGCAGCGCCTCCGCGAGCGACCGCGCCGAGATCTCGGTGCCCTCCTCCAGCGCCCGGTCTCCGAGCACCACGGTCAGCGGAACGACGTCGATGCCGTGCCGCGCGCGTGCCGACGGGGGCAGATAGGCCGTCGAATCGGTGACGATCGCGACCTTGGAGGAGGTGGTGCGGGACATGGAGGGAGGCTACCGCCGTCTCACGAGGCGCTCTGCGGACGGCCCTTCTCGATGCCCGGAGGCGCCTCACCGCGCAGCTCTCCGCGCTCCGGCTCCGCGGCCTGCCCGATCTCACGGTCGGTGTCCGGCTGCTCACCGTGCCAGTGCCGCAGCGCGCCCGACTCGATCTCGATCTGCTCGCGGAGCGCGCCCAGGCCCTCCGCGCCGTGCCGGCTGGCCCGGTCCTGGGCCGCGAAGCGCAGCGAGTCCGCCGACTCCTTGATCCGCTCAACGCGTTCGCGCACCTCCGGCATGCGGGCCGCCGTACGGGCCTTGTCGGGCTCGCCGTCCATCAGCATCCGCATCTCGCCGTCGAGCTGCCGGGCGTGGTCGTGCAGCCGGTTGAGCAGACCGAGGGCCTCCTGAAGGGACGGGTCCCGCGCGACCTCCGTCTCGAGGGCGCGGCGCGTGCCGTCGATGGAGGAGCGCAGCTCCAGCCGCTGCCGGGCCAGTTCGCCCACGGTGCCCGGCTGGGCGGTCCTGGCCTTGAGCGTCGTCTCCTCGACCGTGCGGCGGACCTGAGTGCCCGTGCGTTCGACTCCGCGCTGCACCGCCCGTGCCGTCCGTACGGCGGCGATCACGCCGAAGGTCACGAAGAGCACGAACAGCAGCGCCAGCACGCCGATGACGAATTCCACCTGGAAGCTCCTTCATCCGTCGGCCACAGGCCGTCCCTTCTCCAGCGTAAACGGACGCGTACGGGCAGGCGTTCCGCGGAATCCCGGAGCCTGCCCGCACCCGACCCGTAGGGGACGAGGGCCTCAGTCGGTCACCAGTCGGCCACTTGTCAGCCCGGTACGACGTTCACCAGCTTCGGCGCCCGCACGATCACCTTCCGGATGTCCGCGCCGTCCAGGGCGCCGACGATCGCCGGTTCGGCCAGCGCCAACTGCTCCAACTCGGCCTCCGTGACGGACGGTGAGACCTCCAGCCGCGCCTTGACCTTGCCCTTGACCTGCACGACGCACGTCACCGTCTCGTCGACCAGATAGGCGGGGTCGGCGACGGGGAAGTCGGCGTACACGACGCTCTCCTCGTGGCCCAGCCGCCGCCACAGCTCCTCCGCGATGTGCGGCGCCAGCGGTGCGATCAGCAGCAGCATCCGCTCGGCGACCGACCGCGGCACCTCGCTGACCTTGGTGACGTGGTTGTTCAGTTCGGTGATCTTGGCGATGGCGGTGTTGAAGCGCAGCGCCGTCATGTCCTGCGTGGCGCCGTCGATCGCCTTGTGCAGCGCGCGCAGGGTCTCCTCGTCGGGCTCGGCGTCGACGACCGTGACCTCGCCCGTCGCCTCGTCGACGACGTTGCGCCACAGCCGTTGCAGCAGCCGGTACTGGCCGACGACCGCGCGCGTGTCCCAGGGCCGTGAGACGTCCAGCGGGCCCATCGCCATCTCGTACAGGCGCAGCGTGTCCGCGCCGTACTCGGCGCAGATCTCGTCCGGAGTGACCGCGTTCTTCAGGGACTTGCCCATCTTCCCCAGCAGCCTGCTGACCCGCTCGCCGTCGTGGAAGTACGCGCCGTCGGCCTCCTCCACCTCGGCCGCCGGTACGGCGATGCCCCGGCTGTCGCGGTAGACGTACGCCTGGATCATGCCCTGGTTGTACAGCTTGTGGAACGGCTCGGCGGACGAGACGTGCCCCAGGTCGTACAGCACCTTCGACCAGAAACGCGCGTACAGCAGGTGCAGCACGGCGTGTTCGGCGCCGCCCACGTACAGGTCGACGCCGCCGTGCGGGATGCCCTCGCGGGGGCCCATCCAGTAGCGCTCGACCTCCGGGTCGACCAGCCGCTCGGTGTTGTGCGGATCCAGGTAGCGCAGCTCGTACCAGCACGAACCCGCCCAGTTGGGCATGGTGTTGGTCTCCCGGCGGAAGCGGCGCGGCCCCTTCCCGTCGCCCAGGTCCAGGGTGACGTTCACCCACTCCTCGTTGCGCGACAGCGGCGTCTCGGGGACGGTGTCGGCGTCGTCCGGGTCGAACGTACGCGGCGAGTAGTCGTCGACCTCGGGCAGTTGCAGCGGCAGCATCGACTCGGGCAGCGAGTGGGCGACGCCCTCCTCGTCGTACAGGATCGGGAAGGGCTCGCCCCAGTAGCGCTGGCGGCTGAACAGCCAGTCCCGCAGCCGGTAGTTGACCGTGCCGGCGCCGATGCCCTCGCGCTCCAGCCACTCCGTCATGCGGGCCTTGGCGGGCGTGACCTCCAGACCGTCCAGACTGACGCTGTCCGACGAGGAGTTGACGATCCTCGCGTCGTACGCGACGAACGCGTCCTCCCAGGTGCCGGTGTCCGTGCCGCGGCCGTCGGAGGGCTCCACGACGCAGCGCATCGGCAGCTCGAAGGCGCGCGCGAAGGCGAAGTCCCGGTGGTCGTGCGCCGGTACGGCCATGATCGCGCCGGTGCCGTACCCCATCAGCACGTAGTCGGCGACGAAGACCGGGACCTGCTCGCCGCTCACCGGGTTCACGGCGAAGGCACCGGTGAAGACACCGGTCTTGTCCTTGGCCTCCGCCTGCCGCTCGACGTCCGACTTGGCGGCCGCCTGGGCGCGGTACGCGGCGACCGCCGAGGCCGGGTCGGAGTGGCCGCCCGTCCACACCTCGTGGGTGCCCTCGGGCCACTCGACGGGTACGACGCTGTCGACCAGCGGGTGTTCGGGAGCCAGCACCATGTACGTCGCGCCGAACAGGGTGTCCTGGCGGGTGGTGAAGACCTCGATCTTGCCGTCGCCCAGCGGGAAGTCGACGCGGGCGCCCTCGCTGCGGCCGATCCAGTTGCGCTGCTGCAGCTTGATCGCCTCGGGCCAGTCCAGGCCGTCCAGGTCGGACAGCAGACGCTCCGCGTAGGCGGTGATGCGCATGTTCCACTGGCGCAACTCCGCCTTGAAGACGGGGTAGTTGCCGCGCTCGGAGCGGCCCTCGGCGGTGACCTCCTCGTTCGCCAGCACGGTGCCCAGGCCGGGGCACCAGTTGACGGGGGCGTCGGAGGCGTACGCCAGCCGGTACTCGCCCAGGACCTCGGCGCGCTGCACCTCGTTCAGCTCGTCCCAGCGTGCGAAGCCCTCGGGCGTCTCACGCCGCCCGGACGCGAACTGCTCGACCAGCTCCGTGATCGGACGGGCCGCGTCCGCCTCCGGGTCGTACCAGGAGTTGAAGATCTGCAGGAAGATCCACTGGGTCCACTTGTAGTAGTCCGGGTCGATCGTCGCGAAGGCACGGCGCTGGTCGTGGCCCAGGCCCAGGCGGCGCAACTGCGCCTTCATCTGGACGATGTTGGCCTCGGTCGAGGCCCGCGGATGCGTGCCGGTCTGCACCGCGTACTGCTCTGCGGGCAGGCCGAAGGCGTCGAACCCCAGGGTGTGCAGGACGTTGTGGCCCGTCATCCGCTGGAAGCGGGCGAAGGCGTCGGTGGCGATGTATCCCAGCGGATGCCCCACGTGCAGGCCCGCGCCCGAGGGGTAGGGAAACATGTCCATGATGAACTTCTTGGGCTTCGCGACGGTCGCGGGATCGCCGGACAGATCGCCCTCACCGGGGTTGGGGGCCTCGTACGTACCCTCCTTCTCCCAGAAGTCCTGCCAGCGCGCCTCGATGTCGGCGGCCAGCGCCGCCGTGTAGCGATGGGGAGCCGCGCTCTCCGCGGCGTTCGTGGTCTCGGTCATCGTCCTCAAAGCTCCATCGGTCGTCTCTGCCGAGCACAAATGAAAACCCCTCGCACAGGAGGGGACGCCGCGCCGATTCCGGTCCTCCCGGGCTTCGTCCCGGGGACCGGCACTGATCAGCGCGGCCAGCTAAGCAGAAGGCGTACGGCACGCATGCGGTCAGGGTACCGCAAGGGCAGCGGGGGCTTCGCCCGGGTTTCCGGGGACGGGGTGCCGGGGCTGGTCCGGCGCCGAACCGGAGCCCACAGCTCGGCGTTCACGCCAGTAAGGGAGCCCGCGAGGGACGAGGAGGCCGCCCGGGCGCAGGAGCGCTGGGGGCAGCAGGGGGCGAAGCCCCCGCACCCAACCCGCACCGGAACGACAACGCGCACTCCGAGGGGCCGCAGGGGG
>NZ_LJGW01000661.1 GCF_001751255.1 Streptomyces nanshensis
GGGCCGGGGGCCCGGCGGGGCGTCCGCGCCCGTACGGGACACCCGTACAGGAGGGGTTGTACGGGTGGCGGCCCGTACCGCGGAAGGACGCGCGCTCAGCTCAACTTGCCGTCGTAGTCCGGGAGTTTGAAGTTCTTCTCGGTGTGGCCGCCCACGACGTCGGTCGGGGTGTTGCCGATGTTGGCGATGATCGTGTGGCCGTCGGCCTCGATCTCCGCCCGCTTCGCGGTCTTGTACTTGCTGACCTCGTCGAAGATGTCGGGCAGGTCCCGCACGTACAGCCCGGCGATCGGATAGCCGACCTTCTCCAGGTTGTCCTTGGTGAGCGAGTAGATGATCCCGGGCCGCGCGGTGACGAAGTAGACGGCCACACCACGGGAGTCGGCGTAGCGGGCCAGGTCCAGGGTCTGCTGGACGGGCGGGGTCGGCAGCTCCCAGATGGGGTGGAAGTGCGTCTCCAGCGTGGTGTTGTCGATGTCGAAGACGACGGCCATCTTCTCGCCGTCGCCCTGCGAGATGCGCTTCTCCAGATACGGACGGGCCTCGTCGGTCACCTTGCTGACGTCGCTGCGCCAGGTGTCGTAGTCGACGTCGTCGGCCGCCGGGTGCGCGGCGCCCGTGTGCGGCTTCTCGGGAGTGACGGCCGCCGAAGTGCCGGACGCCGTACGGGCCTTGGCGGGCGCCGGGGCGTCGGTGGAGGCCATGGCGGGGCCCGCGGCCACCGACGCCGCGGTGAGCAGGCCCGCTCCGGCGACGGACACCGCGATCCGTGTTGTCCATTTGCGTCCATGCATGGGGGGTTCACTCCTGAGTCACGAGACGGAGGCCGGCACGGCACGGCCGGCCACCGACGACGGCGAAGGCCGTGACATGTTCGCGTCTCATCATGTACGGAGGGGGAAGCCTGGGCTACCGATTAGTAGGAATCAGACGCCTTCCGGACGTCACGGCCCCGGCGGCCCGCACGGCGCACGGCTCCGGCCGTGCGCGGCTCCCGGCTCCCGGCCCCCGCTGAACGGTGAACTCCCGCCGCCTGCTGACATTTTCGGCCATGTCCGCGCACGGACGGGCACGGGCGGGCCCCTGCGGACGGCCCCGACGGACGAGCCCGGCGCCGCCACGGCGTCCGCCCCGCACCGGCCCCGCATTACCTCCCGCGTCATCGTCCGGCGTTCCGGCCGCCGGCTGCGTTCCGGAACGGACCGGCGGAGAAAGCGTCGGCCAGAATTGCGAACTCCCGCCGGGCGTACGGAAATCGGCCCTGCCCGGCGCCGCGCCGCCGCCCTCGTACCGGCTCTTACCGGTACGACGCATTCCGTTTCAACGGCGGCCCCTGCCGGCCGCGCCCCAGGAGAGGACGACGCCCGTGGCATCGACACCGCATTCCCCTACCGCCGCTCCCGGCACACCCGTGACCTCGTCCGACGGCCTCGCCCGCCTCGCGCTCCGGCTCGACGGAGCCGTCACGGGCCTCAACTCCCTTGCGTATCCGGCGTTCGCGGCGGCTCTCGCATCCCTTCTCGGAATCGGGGCGTCGCTGCTTTATCCGGTCGGCGCCTTCCTGCTGCTGTTCGCGGCCGTAGTGCTCGTGGCGGGAACGCGCGAGAGGGTTTCCGGGAAAGCGCTCGGCGCGGTGCTCACCGCGAATCTCCTCTGGGCTCTCCTCAGCCTCGTCACGCTCGTCTCCGGGCTGCTCTCGCCGACGCTCTTGGGCGAGGTGGGGGTCGTGCTCCAGGCCGTGGTCGTCGCCCTGTTCGCGGCGCTCCCGTACGCGGGGCTGAAGCGGCTCTGACGCGAGTCCGACACGGGAGGGGGCGGCGCCGGGGCGCGCTCCGCACGGAGGGTGCGCAGGTCCGGGGCGCCGAGGTACGGCGGGATACGGGGGGGGCGACGAGGCATGGCGAAGCGCCCAACAGGCCGCCGTCCGGGGCGAGTTGGCGCGAAAGCGGCCCCGGCGGTCTTGCGCACGGGCCCGTCTAGCGCATCAATGGGCAGCGCGTGAACTGACGAGCGAGCGAGCCAGACACTGCGCCCACCCGGAATGCGGCCTGAACCGCGGACCGTTCGCATGCCCGGAGACCGCAGCACGCACCGCACCCGGCACCCCCCACACCGCGTCCCCGCACGTCAGACGTGACATGCGACTGCGGTGGTCATGCAGCACCCCTGCAACTCCCCACAACCGGAAGGCATTTCCATGGGACGCAGCAGATCGGCATACGCGACCGCACTGGGTACGGCCGTACTCGCGGCGGGCGCGCTCGCGTTCGCCCCCAGCGCGTTCGCGGTGGACCCGACCACGGCGACCGTCTCCGCCGACTGCGGAAGCGCGGGCTCGGGCGAGGCCACGCTGACCGCGACGCAGGACGGCACCGCGGCGACCATCACGCTCACCTCCTCGGCCGTGAAGGCTCCCATCGACGTGGGCGCCGGGTCGGTCGAGACGACCCTGACCCTCTCGAAGAACGGGAGCGACAGCACGACCTTCACGGGCAAGTCCAATCCGGCGATGTCGGCCGGTGACGACGTCGACTCCGGCCCGCTGGACGGGACCGTCGCCGCCGGGGACGTCCTGGAGGCGAAGTCCGTGAAGATCGTCATCTTCGGCACCATCACGGTGAACTGCACGGCCACCTCGGCACAGTCGCCGGGACCGTTCACCTTCTGAGCACCCTCGGACACCTCGGGGCACCGCCGGGCGGCGTCCGGCGCGACCGGTGACAGACGACGACCGGTGACAGACGTACCGGTGGGCGCCCGTCCGGTCACCGGGTGTCCTCTCACGGGTGGTGCGGGGCGGCACCCGGGGCCGCCCCGCACACGGCACCCTTCCTCTCGCCTTCGCTATCCCTTCGTCCACGGCACGCGTTCCGTCACATACCGGCGCACGTCGGTCGCCGCCCGTACGGGGGCCGGAAGACCCGCCTGACCCGGGGCCACCCGGCACACCGCCCGGGGCGCGGGAACCGTACGCTCGGGACCATGGTTGATCCGAACAAGCCCCAGGCCGACGCCCGGCCCGACGCGTCCGACGCTCTGTACGAGGACGCCAACCAGGGCGTGGAGGACGCACGCCAGCACGTCCGCGACGCGGCGAGCGGCACGGACACCGCCGAGCTGGAATCCGCGCTCGACGAGCTGGAGGCCGCGCTCGCGCACCGCGAGGCCGCCCGGACGCGGCCCACGGACGACGACTGGCTGCTCACGGCCCTGGGCGCGGCCAACGCGATCGACCCCGAGTTCCACGGCGACACCGGTGAGGGCGCCGGGAACGGCGACGACAGCGGCATCGACCCCGGCACCGCGACCGCGTAGGCGCACCCCGCGGACACAGCGCGTCAGCGGACCGCGCCGGCGACAGGACCCTGAACGTCCCGGACGTCCCGGACGTCCCGGGCGCCGCTGGGCCTCAAGGGCCTCATGACCGCTCCCGCCCGCCGTGCCGCGCTGATCCCGTACGGGGAGGCCCGCGCCGGGCGACGACGGCCCCGTGCGCACCCCGCGGCACTCCCGCCCCATGGCACTCCCGCGTACGCGCCGTACGCGCCCCCACCGCGCCGCACGACCGGGTGAACTCCCGCGCGACGCACGACCGGTGGCCGTCCGGACGCCGATCATGAGCGCGTGATCCACCACCGCACCGTCACCCGCCGCACACGGAGGGTTCTGCCCCTCGCCGCCGGCCTGCTGTCCCTGTCCGCACTCGCCGTCCAGACCGGTCCGGCGCCCCCGGCCGCCGCGGCCGGGCCGCGTCCCACGACGTCCGGGGAGGCCGCCGCGAACGCCCGTCTCGATGCGATCCGTACCGACCCGGCCCGTCTGAAGCGCTTCTTCACCGCCCTCCCCAAGGGCGGCGATCTGCACAACCACCTCTCGGGAGCGGCGAGTACGGAGTATCTCGTCGAACTCGCCGCCGAGGACGGGCTGTGCGTCGAGACCGCCACGACGACCGCCGTGCCGCCGCCGTGCGGTCCGGGCACCCGGCCCGCCGCCGACGCCCGCCGCGACAGGGCGTTCCGCGACGCGATCGTGCGCGGCTGGTCGATGCAGGACTTCCCCGCGGGCGGCGACGGGCACGACCACTTCTTCGGCACCTTCGCCAAGTTCGGCGAGGTCACCTGGCGCCACCGGGGCAAGCTGCTCGCCGACGTCGCCGACAAGGCCGCCGAGCAGCACCAGAGTTATCTGGAGACCATGGTCAGCCCGGCGTCCGACGGTGCGAAGCGGCTCGCGGACGACGTCGGCTGGAACGACGATCTCGCCGCCCTGCACCGCGAGTTGGCCTCCGGCGGCAGGCTCGACGCACTGGTCGCCGACGCACGGCGGGAGGCCGACGACGGCGACGCCGAGTTCCGCGAGGCCGCGCACTGCGGCACCCGCCGTGCCCACCCGGGCTGCCGGGTGCCGGTGCGCTGGATCTCGCAGGCGTCCCGGGGCGCCTCACCGGCCCGCGTCTTCACCCAACTCGCCCTCGGCATGCGGCTGGCCGAGCGGGACGGGCGCTTCGTCGCGGTCAACCTCGTCCAGCCCGAGGACGCGGAGAGCGCCCTGTCCGGCTACCGGCTCCAGATGCGCATGCTGAAGTATCTGCGCGGCGTGTATCCGAGGGCCCATGTCACGCTGCACGCGGGCGAGTTGTGGCCCGGCCTGGTCAAACCGGAGGATCTCTCCTTCCACATCCGGGAGGCCGTGGAGGTCGCGGGCGCGGAGCGGATCGGGCACGGCGTCGACCTCGTCCACGAGGACCGCTGGCGGCGCACCGCCCGCACCATGGCCGCCCGTGAGACCGCCGTCGAGGTGCCCTTCACCAGCAACGCCCAGATCCTCGGCGTCAAGGGCGCCGACCATCCCTTCGCCACCTACCGGGCGTTCGGCGTCCCGGTGGTGCTGGCCACGGACGACCCGGGCGTCTCGCGTACGGACATCGGCGCGGAGTACCGGTACGCGGCGCGCACGTACGGGCTGACCTACGCCGACATGAAGGACCTCTCCCGCGCCTCCCTGGAGTACGCCTTCCTGCCCGGACGCAGCCTGTGGGCGGGCGCCCCCGCGCGGGACGGCTACACCCTCACCGGGGCGTGTGCCGGGGAGCGTCCGGGGGCCGCCGCGCCGGGGAGCCGGTGCCGCGATCTGCTCGGCGCGAGCGGGAAGGCGGCGGCGCAGTGGCGGCAGGAGGCGGCCTTCCACCGCTTCGAGGAGCGGATCCGCGGGGGCGGCGGCGCCG
>NZ_LJGW01000667.1 GCF_001751255.1 Streptomyces nanshensis
CGGGCCGCGAGGGCAGCAGCGCTGCGGGCACGGCCACGATCGCGGTGATGCCCGCGCCGCCGCGGCGTTCGCGCAGCTGCACCCGGAGCCCGTGCCGCGCGGCGAGCCGTGCGACGACGTACAGGCCCATGCCGAGCCCCTCCTCCGGGCCGCGATCGCCGCCCACGGCTGAGGACGCAGCGGAGGACGTACCGGAGGCGGAGGGGGCCGGGGCGTCCACCACCGGCGGGTCCTGCCCCTCGGGCAGGCTGAGCCGTGCGTTGAGCGCGGCGAGTCTTCTGCCGCTGACGCCGATGCCCTCGTCCTCGACGGAGAGCATCACCTCGCCGCTCTCCAGCAGCCAGCCGGAGAAGTGCACTTGGGAGTCGGGCGGGGAGAACGACGTGGCGTTGTCGAGGAGTTCGGAGACCAGATGGCTCAAGTCGTCGGCGGCGTGCCCGGCGACCTGCGCGTGCGGCGGCAGCGTGCCCAGCTCCACCCGCTCGTAGCGTTCGATCTCGCTGATCGCGGCCCGTACGACGTCCAGCAGCGGCACCGGCCCGGCGTGGCTCGCGGTGACGTGCTCCGCGCCCGCCAGCAGCAGCAGGTTCTCGCTGTAGCGACGCATACGCGTCGCCAGATGGTCGAGCTTGAAGAGCGTGGAGAGGCGGTTCGGGTCGCTCTCCCGCTCCTCCAGGTCCTCGATGACGCCGAGTTGGCGCTCGACCAGGCCGAGGGTGCGCATCGCCAGATTGACGAAGGTGCCGTGCACGGCTCCGGACAGGGCGTCGACGCGCTTCTTGAGTGCCGCGTACTCGCCGCGCACACGGTCGCGTTCGGCGGTGAGGCCGTCCTTGTGCCGGACGAGGTAGGCGTTGTCGGCCTCGGCCTCGGCGGCACGCTCGTGCACGCTGACGACCGCCTCGCGCAGCGAGTTGAGGGAGCGTACGACCTCCGCGAACTCGTCGTTCCTGCCGTTGAAGACGACCGGCTCCTCGCCCGTCGGGTCGGCCGCCAGCCGCCGCGAGCCGCGCGTGAGCACCGAGAGCGGACGGGCCATCGAGCGTGCCGTCTGCACGCTGATGCCGGCCGCGAGCAGCAGACACACCCCGACGAGGGCGATGTACCACTCCAGGGTGGTGACATCGCTGTCGCGGAGGCGCTCGAAGTGCTTCAACTCCTCGGCGGCGAAGGACGACTGGACTCCGCGCATGCTGTCGATGCGGGCGGAGAGCGCCGCGTCGATGCGCTCGTGGTTCATCGCACGGTCGCGCGCGGAGAGATAGGGCTGGTCCGTGAGCTTCGCCAAGTACCGCTCGGCGGTGCGTACATCGGCGCCGGTGACCGTTCGCGCGAAGGTGTCGCGCGCGGACCCGGGCGCGGAGTCGCCGAAGTCGGCCAGCGCGGCCTGCTCGCGTACGGAGGCGCGCTGCGCCTCCGACGTCAGTGTGGGCTGCGGCCCGCCCGCGGCGAACGCACCGCGCAGCAGTCCGCGCACGGCCGACGCCTGCTGGACGGCGCTGCCGAGGTCGGGCAGCGCGTAGGCCGCGCCGGACCCGGAGGGACCGCTCGTCCCCGGAACGGAACCGGAAGCGGAAACGGAGTCGGTACCGGAGGCACCGGCCGACCCGGAACCCGCCTCGGAGCCGGACGTCTCGGCGGCGCGCTCCGGCAGCGAGCGCGCGAGTGAAGTGCCCACGTCCTGGAGGGAGTTGATGGTGGCGGTGTACGCCTCGTACATCTCCAGGGCGTTGCCGTCCCCGGCCTGTGCCTCCTGCCGGATGCCGGAGAGCCGGCCCAGCGACTTGCGTACGGACACGGGCGCGGTCTCGCGGATCTCCGAGACCTGCCGGTCGACGCGGGCGCGCTGCTCCTCGGTGACGCCGGCGCCGTTGCGGCTGGTGCGGCCCGCCGCGACGTACTCGACCATGCCGTCCCGCTCGTCTGCGAGGGCGTGGCTGAGGGCGATGGCCTGCTTGTCGAGTTCGGCGCGCTCCACCAGGTCCTGGGACTCGTCGAGATCGCCGTAGGCGCCGAGCACCGTGGGCGTGCCCGCGCCGAGCACGGCGAGGGAGCAGAGCACCACGGAGACCAGCAGCCGGTTGCGTACGCGAGCACGGCGGGGGCCGCCCCCGCTACGGGACGAGTCGCCGTGTGAGGGGCCGCCGTGGGACGGGCCGCCCCCGCTCGTCGTCCCGCTCCCGGGCCTGAATCGCAGTCCGCCCGGTCCGCCCGGCTTCCGCAGTAGCTTCGTCCGCACCCGTGCTCGCAATCTCATCGGGGCCTGCCCCGGGGCCAGCCCGGGTGGCGCAGTCCAACCTCGTGCCGCAGGAGTGGACTTGATCCCTGATCGTCCGCGTTCATCCCTCTCGGAGGCCACCCGAACCTTTCAGCACGGATGACAGGTGATGTGACGATCTCCTGCTGGGCCACCCGAAGGAGTGAACCGTAATGGGGAGTCAGCGAACAACTCCGCTTGCGCGCCCCAACCACCCTGTCCCGTGCATCGGTTGGAAATCCACCCGAAGTCCTGGAAGGATGCGCGTCCGCATACTTACGGACGCTCTCATTCCGGTCAACTCCCGCCCTGGTGCGGGGCCCTGAGCTGGCGCTCCCTGGCCACCGTGACCCCTTGACAGCACACGCGTCGACACACGTATGCACGGCACACACGCGTCACGCGTACGTCTCGCCGCGCCGGCCCGCGGGCACACTGAGCGCCATGCGCATCGACATGACCGGCGAGCCCGGGGATCCCCGGCGCCTCAACGAGGACTACGCGGCGGCGGCTCTCCCCTCCTCGGGAGAGGGCGGCGCAGTGGTCGTCCTGGACGGCGTGACTCCGCCACAGGGAGATTCCGGTTGCACTCACGGAGTCCCGTGGTTCACGGCACGGCTGGGCGGCACGATGCTCCAACTCGCTGCCGCGGAACGGGATCTGACGCTCGGTGCGTGCCTGGCACGGGCCATTTCCTCTACCGCTGAGGCACATGTTTCAACCTGTGACCTTTCTCACAGGCGTACGCCGCAGTCCACCGTCGTCGCGGTCCGCTGGGACGAGGAACGCGTCGAGCACCTGGCCCTGTCGGACTCGCTGCTGCTCATCGAGGGCACAGACGGCGAGGTCACACCGGTGACCGACTCCCGTCTCGACGAACTGCCGCCGCACATCGCCGAGTTGCGCAGCAGGGTGCGCGCACTGCGGGCGGACGGCGCCGAACCGGGCGAACGCCAGGCCGCACGGACCGCATACGTACGCGCCGTCGAGGCCCTGCGCAACGCCCCCGGCGGCACGGGCTTCTACACCGCCGCGGCCGATCCCGGCGTCGCCGCGCTCGCGGTGGCGGGCAGCACGCCGCGCACCTCCGTACGGTCCCTGCTGGCGCTCACCGACGGCGCCGCCCGCTGGAGCCAGACCTTCCGGCTCGGCGACTGGGCGGCGCTGCTCGCGCTCGTACGGGAGGAGGGGGCGGCGGCACTGGTGGCACGCGTACGGGAGGCCGAGCGCGCCGATCCGTCCGGTACGGCGCATCCGCGCGGAAAGCGGCACGACGACGCGTCGGCGGTCTTCGCGGAGCTGGACGGGACGCACCGCTCCTGAACGGCTTGTTCCGGCCACGGCGTCCGTCCGGCGCCCCGCGGGCCCTCCGCGCACACCCGGCTCCGCGGACGGCGGAGGGCTAACCCTCCGCCTCCGCAAGCGCGTTGAGCTGGTGCATCAGCCGCGCCAGCTCCGCGATCTCGGCCGGGTCCCAGGAGCCGAGCTTGCGGACGTACTCCGCGCGCCGGGCCTCGCGTACCGCCCGGAAGCGCTGACGGCCGCGCGGCGTCAGGTTGACGAGGGAGGCACGGCCGTCGTCCGGGTCGGGGGCGCGGGTGATCAGCCCGAGGTTCTCCAGCACCCGCAACTGGCGGCTGATCGTCGCCTTGCCCACGCCGAAGTAGACGGCGAGGTCGGTCGCCCGCTGCGCGCCCCCGTCCTCCAGCCGGACGAAGAGCCCGTACGCGGCGGGCTCCAGCTCCGGATGCACCTCCCGCGCCATCTCTCCCGAGAAGGCGCGTGCGCGGCGCATGAAGACCGTCAATTCGCGTTCCAGGTCGAGCAGTTCGGGTGTCTGCTTGCGCATCGACTCGTCCACTGGTGGCCCTCTTCCGTTCTCCCGCGCCGAAACTTCCCGCCGGTGGGGGGCGATCGTCGCAGCTCCGGCTGAATTTCGCAGGTGTGGACCACCGGAAGAAGGCTGTCCGTCTTCCCCGGCTATGTCTACGCGCGTACCGTTAAAGACCTGACATGCCCATACCAGTGGGGCATGTCTGCGCGCGTCCCCCGCACCTCATGCTCAGCGCTCCAACTCCCGTTCCCCACGCACGGCTTCGGAGGCAGCGATGCCAGGTCTCGGTTCCCGCACGGTCCGCCGCAGGAGGGGACTCCTCTCCGTGGCGGGATTGTTCCTCTCCGCCCTCGTCCTGCTGGTCAGCGCGCCCGGAGCGGCGAGCGCCGCACCCCGGGACACCTCTCCCCTCAAGCCCGGCGAGGCGTCGATGGGGGTGGGCGTCCGCATGCACGAGGGCGGCGATCCCACCGACGGCACACCGCCCGCGACGCTGGACGCGACCGTCCACGGCGTCGACGTGAGCGGACATCAGGGCAACGTGTCGTGGTCGACCCTCTGGAACAGCGGCGTCCGCTGGGCGTACGTCAAGGCGACCGAGGGCACGTCCTACCAGAACGAGTACTTCACACAGCAATACAACGGCTCGTACAACGCCGGAATGATCCGCGGTGCCTACCACTTCGCGCTGCCGAACAACTCCAGCGGCGCCGCGCAGGCCAACTACTTCGCGGACCACGGCGGCGGCTGGAGCAAGGACGGCAAGACGCTCCCGGGCGTGCTCGACATCGAGTACAACCCCTACGGCGCGACCTGCTTCGGTCTGAGCCAGAGCGCGATGGTGAACTGGATCAAGGACTTCACCAACACCTACAAGTCGCGCACCGGACGGGACGCCGTGATCTACACGACGACCGACTGGTGGACGCAGTGCACCGGCAACAACGGCGGCTTCGGCAACACCAACCCGCTGTGGGTCGCCCGTTACGCGGACGCTCCCGGCGCGCTGCCCAACGGGTGGGGCTTCCACACTTTCTGGCAGTACACCTCGACCGGGCCGACCGTGGGCGACCACGACCTGTTCAACGGTGCGATGGACCGCCTCCAGGCGCTCGCCAACGGGTGAGGTCACGGGTGAGGTGAACGGGTGCGGGGCCGTGCACCACAGCACGGCC
>NZ_LJGW01000672.1 GCF_001751255.1 Streptomyces nanshensis
GGACGCGGGGCCGGACGCGGGGTCCGGCGCCCGGACGTCCGTCGGTCCGGGTCCGCGTTCCGGGCCCGTCCGCGCGCCGCCCTCGTCGACGCCGCCCGTCAGAGCGCCCCCTTCGCCGCCCGGAAGCCCGCCTCCAGGTCCGCCGTGAGGTCGTCCACGTGCTCCAGCCCGACCGACAGCCGCACCAGCCCCGGCAACGTGCCCGTGGCGGCGAGCTGTTCGTCGTCGAGCTGGCTGTGCGTGGTGGAGGCGGGATGGATGATCAGGCTGCGTACGTCGCCGATGTTGGCGAGGTGGCTGAAGAGTTCGACGGCGTCCACGAACCGCTTGCCCGCCTCGACCCCGTCCCGCAGCTCGAAGCTGAGCACCGCGCCCGCGCCGCGCGGGAGATAGCGGCGGGCCGCCTCGTACCAGCGGTTGGAGGGCAGCCCGGGATAGTGCACGGCCTCGACCTCGTCGCGCTGCTCCAGCCACTCGGCCAGCGCCTGCGCGTTGGAGGAGTGCCGCTCGATGCGCAGGCTCAGCGTCTCGACGCCCTGGAGGAGCAGGAACGCGGAGTGCGGCGCGATCGCCGGGCCCAGGTCGCGCAGGAGCTGTACGCGCAGCTTGATCGCGAAGGCGCTCGGGCCGAGGTCGGGCCAGTAGCGCAGACCGTGGTAGCTCGGGTCCGGCTCGTGGAAGTCCGGGAAACGCGCGGCGTGTTCGCCGAAGTCGAAGGTGCCCGCGTCCACCACGACACCGCCGATCGTCGTGCCGTGCCCGCCGAGGAACTTGGTCGCGGAGTGCACCACGATGTCCGCGCCGTGCTCGATCGGCCGCAGCAGAAACGGCGTCGGCACCGTGTTGTCCACGATGAGCGGCACCCCGGCGGCGTGCGCGGTGTCCGCGACGGCCCGTACGTCCAGGACGTTGCCGCGGGGGTTGCCCAGCGTCTCCGCGAACAGCGCCTTGGTGTTCGGGCGGACCGCCGCCTCCCACGCGGCCGTGTCGTCGGGGTCGTCCACGAAGGAGACCTCGATGCCGAACTTCGGCAGCGTGTGCCGGAAGAGGTTGTACGTGCCCCCGTACAGCGAGGTGCTGGAGACGATGTGGTCGCCGGCCTTCGCGAGGGTCAGGACCGTCAGGGTCTCCGCGGCCTGGCCGGAGGCGAGGGCGACGGCGGCGACTCCCCCTTCCAGGGCGGCGATCCGCTGCTCGAAGACGTCCTGGGTGGGGTTGTGGATGCGGGTGTAGATGTTGCCGGGCTCGGCCAGCGAGAAGAGGTCGGCCGCGTGCCGGGTGTCGCGGAAGGCGTAGGAGGTGGTCTGGTAGATCGGCACCGCGCGGGCGCCGGTGGTGGGGTCCGGTTCGGCGCCGGAGTGGATCTGCCGGGTCTCGAAGGACCAGTCGGCCCCCTCGGCGGGCTGCGCGGACGCCTCGGGGGTGTGGCCTCCGGTCACGGAGTCGACGGGCTGGGTCATGCTGCGTCCTCGATTCGGTGCGGTACGGGGGCTGTTGACGGGTGCTGGGGCTTGGGGCTGTCGGGTGGGACCTGCGTTCGGGCGGGTGCGGCGGGGCGCCGGTGGTGCCGGTGGTGCCGCCGCACCGTCAGGCGACCTCGCGGAGACGGCCGTCCGCGACGTCGAAGACGAAGCCCCGTACGGCGTCGGTGTGCGGCACGAACGGGTCCGCGGCGATCCGCCTCAGCGACTGCCGCACATCGGTGTCCAGGTCGGTGAAGGACTCCGGCGACCACGGCGGACGGAACCCGGCGTCGTCCTCGATCTGCCGTTTGAAGTCGTCGTCGGCGAAGGTGAGCATGCCGCAGTCGGTGTGGTGGATGAGGATGATCTCCCGGGTGCCGAGCAGCCGTTGGCTGATGGTCAGCGAACGGATCACGTCGTCGGTCACGACGCCGCCGGCGTTACGGATGACGTGTGCGTCGCCCTCGTCGAGACCGAGCACGCCGTGGGGGTTGAGCCGGGCGTCCATGCAGGCGACGACGGCGGTCTGCCGCGCGGGCGGCAGCGGCAGCGGGCCGTCGAAGTCCGCCGCGTAGGAGTCGTTGCGGGCGAGGAAGTCGTCGGTTGCGGTCATGTCTGCTCCATCTCTCCGTCTGGCGTGGGCAGTTGACGTACGGGTGACGTGAGGTGCAGGGGACGTACGGGGACGTACGGCTCCCGCACGGGTACGGAAGGCGGGGGCGCCGGGCGGCCGTTCGCGGTGTGAACCGGGCGAGGACCGCGAGGACCGGGGTCCGTGCGCCCCCGCCGGTCAGGCGACCGGTACGGCCGCGGCGGCGCCGCGCGGTGCGGCGTAGCGGCTCGCCGGACGGGGCAGCCCGTAGTGCTCGCGCAGCGTGCGTCCGCTGTACTCGCCGCGGAACAGGCCGCGTTGACGCAGGATCGGCACCACGTGCTCGGCGAACAGATCGAACCCGCCGGGCAGCCACGGCGGCATCACGTTGAAGCCGTCGGCGGCGCCCTCCTCGTACCACTGCTGCAACTGGTCGGCGACCTGCTCGGGCGTACCGGCGATCACACGGTGGCCGCGCGCCCCCGCCAGCCGGTGCAACAGCTCCCGCACGGTGGGCTGTTCGCGCTCGACGATGTCGAGGACGAGCCGGAAGCGGCTGCCGTTGCCGCGCTCGCCGTCGGTCTCGATCAGCTCCCGCGGCACGGGCCCGTCCAGCTCCTCCTGCGACAGGCGGACGCCCAGCAGCCGGTGCAGCAACTGGAGCGAATACTCGGGCTGTGTCAGCTCGTTGAACTCCTCGTGCAGCCGCCGCGCCGCCGCCTCCGTCGAGGCGATGAAGGGGCTGATGCCGGGCAGCACCAGCAACTGCCGCGGATCGCGGCCCAGTCGGGCGGCCCGCTTCTTGATGTCGGCGTAGAAGTCCTGGCCGCTGCCGAGCGTCTGGTGCGCGGTGAAGACGGCCTCGGCGTGCCGTGCCGCGAAGGCCCGTCCGTCCTCCGACGACCCGGCCTGTACGTAGACGGGTCTGCCCTGCGGCGAGCGGGGGATGTTGAGCGGGCCGCGCACCTTCAGCAGCGGGCCGTCGTGGTCGACGGTGTGGATGCGGTCGGTGTCGGCGAACAGTCCGCTGCGCTGGTCGGCGACGAGCGCCTCGTCCTCCCAACTGTCCCAGAGCTTCGTGACGGCTTCGAGGAAGTCCTGGGCGCGCGCGTACCGTTCGGCGTGCACGGGGTGGGAGTCGAGACCGAAGTTCCCCGCGGCCTGCGGCGCCCCGGTGGTGACGATGTTCCAGCCAGCCCGGCCCCTGCTGAGGTGGTCGAGGGAGGCGAAGAGCCGCGCGAGGTTGTACGGCTCGGTGTACGTGGTGGACGCGGTGGCGATCAGGCCGATCCGCTCGGTGACGGCCGCGATCGCCGACAGCCAGGTGAAGGGCTCCAGCCGGAAGCGGCTGGCGTAGCGGACGTTGTCGGCGAGGGACGGGCCGTCGGCGAAGAAGACGCCGTCGAAGGCGGCGGCTTCCGCGCTGCGGGCCAGGTCCTGGTAGTGGCCGACGTCCAGCAGCCGGTCGGGGTCGGAGGAGCCGTGGCGCCAGGCGGCCTCGTGATGACCGCCCGGATAGACGAAGAGATTGAGGTGCAACTCGCGCTCCCCTGCGGGGCGTTGGCCGGTCGGGAGGCCCGCTCCGCTCGTACCGTCCCTCGTACCGTCCGCGGTCATACGGAGACCTCTTCCTTGGCTCCCTTGGATTCCTCGGCTTCCCTGGATTCCTCCGCGGCGTCCGCCGGGGACCGCTCGGCCTCCCGTTCGGCCTCCGTGACGCCCAGCCGGGTCAGCAGCGAGGCGCGCAGCGCGGCGTACTGGGGCGAGCCGGGCCCGCGCGGGCCGTCCAGCTCGACGGGGACGTCCGCCGTGATGCGTCCGTCCTCCAACACGGCGACGCGGTCGGCCAGTTCGATCGCCTCGTCCACGTCGTGCGTCACCAGCAGCACCGCCGGACGGTGCGCCGCGCACAGCTTCCGCAGCAACTCGTGCATACGGATACGGGTCAGCGCGTCCAGCGCCCCGAACGGCTCGTCCGCGAGCAGCAGTTCGGGCTCCCGTACGAGGGAACGGGCCAGCGACACCCGCTGCTGCTCGCCCCCGGACAGCTCCACCGGCCAGGCCGACTCCCGGTCGGCGAGGCCGACTTCGGCGAGGGCGGCCCGTCCGCGCTCCCGTGCGTGCGGACCGGTCAGGCCCAGCAGCACGTTGTCCAGGACCCGCTTCCACGGCAGCAGCCGGGCGTCCTGGAAGACGACCGAGACGTCCGCCGGCGCGTTCAGCACGCCCGTGCCGCGTACGGTGTGGTCGAGCCCGGCGAGGGCACGCAGCAGCGTCGACTTGCCGGAGCCGCTGCGCCCGAGCAGCGCCACGAACTCCCCTGCTCTGATGTCGAGTTCGAGCCCGTCCAGGACCTTGCGGTCCCCGAAGGAGCGTTCCAGTCCCTCGATGTGCACGGCCGTGCGGCCGCGCTCCTCCTCCGCCCGGCTCAGCTCGCGAGTGTCCGCCGCCACGACAGCACCTTCCTCTCCGCGTACCGCACCAGACCGTCGGAGAGCAGGCCCAGCAGCCCGTAGACGACCAGCCCGACGATGATGATCTCGGTCTGTCCGTACGTGCGTGCCAGCTCCATCATGTAGCCGAGTCCGCTGGTGGCGTTGACCTGTTCGACGACGACCAGCGCCAGCCAGGCCGCCGTCACTGCGAAGCGCATGCCGAGCAGAAAGCCGGGCAGTGCGCCGGGCAGCACGACATGGCGGATGAACTGCCACCGGTTCAGCCGTACCGTCTCCGACAGTTCGACGTAGCGGCTGTCGATGGTGCGCAGCCCGTTGTGCGTGTGGATGTACACGGGCACGAAGACGGCCAGCGCGACCGTGATGACCTTCATCGACTCCCCGATCCCGAACCACAGGACGAGCAGCGGTACGAGCGCCAGCGACGGCAGCGCCCGCTTCATCTGCACGGGCCCGTCGATCAGTCCCTCGCCGATCCGGCTGAGACCCGCGGCGAGCGCGAGCAGCAGCCCGGCGGCGGTGCCGAACAGCAGTCCCAGCGCGGCACGTTGGGCCGAACTGGCCAGATGCCCCTGGAGCCTGCCGTCCGCGACGAGGTCGCTCGCGGTGGTCACCACCGTCCACGGCGCGGACAGCAGCCGCGGCTCGATGAGCCCGGCGGCCGAGCCCGCCGACCACACGGCCAGCAGCAGCACCGGGCCGAGCGCCTTGCCGAAGCGGAGCGGGCGGCCCGGGGCGAGCCGCCGGGCACGGCGGG
>NZ_LJGW01000668.1 GCF_001751255.1 Streptomyces nanshensis
TCGGTCCCGGCACCGCCGGGACCGAGCCGGCGGGCGGCGGTGCCCGCAGGGGCCGTTACCCGCCGCGGTGACTGCGCCGGTCACGGTCCCGGACGGGCGCGTGCACCCTCACCGGTCGGGGAACGTCAGCAGTCCGCCGTCCGAGTGCGAGGCCCGCCGGGCCGTGGCCACCAGGGCCTGGATACGGGAGCCGACCTGATCCGGATGGTTCACGGGCGCCTGGAACGGCAGCCGTGCGTCGCGGTCGCTGTGGGGGTATTCGAGGCGCAGCGTCAGACCGTAGCGGTCCAGCGCCACGGGCACGGCGCGCAGCATGCCCTGCTCGGGCCGCGGCCGCACGATGCGCAGCAGATGGCGCACCTCCTCGGCGTGACCGTCCAGGAAGTGCGTCAGCATGCTCGCCTCGCACACGGCGAGCGGGTCGGGAGGGGTCTCCTGCAACTCGTCCAGCGTCACGAACGACCGTCCGCCGGAGTCCTCCAGGACCGCCTGCCCGAACTCCATGCAGGTGCTGTGGGCGTCCTTGTCGTACGGCTCCGCCAGCAGTCCGGTCAGCGTGACGCGGGCGCGCAGCCGGTCCCGTACCGGCGTGGGCGCGATGTCGGTCAGCTCCAGACGGACCGGGATGCGCCGCTCGCCCGGGGGCGGTGCGGTCTCGGGCGGCGAGTGGAGGTGGACGTTGCCCGCCGCACCGGTGTCGTCGAGCCGGTGCACTTCGGTACGGGTGCCGTCGCTCACCACCGTCATCGAATGGGCTGCGGCGAGGATCGACCGTACGCGTTCGGCGGCTGTCGGCTGCGTGACGCGAGTGCGGAAGGGGCGCATCGAGGCTCTCCCAGGGCAGTGCCGGCCAGTGGTAATTAGGTAAGGCTAACCTAACTCATTTCCAGCGGTACGTGCGAGGGGGGTGGGGACGCCGTGCAAGTACGGGCGGGAGCTGCGGAGTTGGACCCGTGGGTCCGGGTACGCGGGCCGGGCGTGGCACGGCGGCGGACGCAGGCGCACGGCGACGCGCGGAGAGCGGATCGGTGGGGAGCCGCGCCCCGCGGCTCATGGTGGGGGAGAGACGTCGCCCGCGCGCACGAGTACGGCAGAGAGGTACGCAAGCATGGAGATCGGCTACAAGCTGGCGGCCGAGGCCTTCGGTCCGCAGGAGCTCATCCGCCAGGCCGTGGCCGCCGAGGCGGCCGGCTTCGACTTCGTCGAGATCAGCGACCACTTCCACCCGTGGCTGGAGAGCCAGGGCCACTCACCGTTCGCCTGGACGGTCCTAGGCGCCGTCGCCGCCCGTACGGACAGCCTGGGGCTGGCCACCGGCGTGACCTGCCCGACGCTGCGCTACCACCCGGCGGTCGTCGCACAGGCCGCGGCCACCCTGGCGCTGGTCTCGGACGGTCGCTTCGTCCTCGGCGTCGGCTCCGGCGAACGTCTCAACGAGCATGTCGTGGGGCGGGAGTTCCCCGATTCGGTGCGGGTGCGCCACGAGATGCTGCGCGAGGCGCTGGAGATCATCCGCCTGCTGTGGAGCGGCGGATACCACAGCTACGACGGCCGGTACCTGAGCTGCGAGGACGCCCGCGTCTTCGACCTGCCCGCGACGCCGCCGCCCGTCGCCGTGGCCGCCAGCGGAAAGCCGTCCGCGCGGATCGCGGCGGAACTCGGCGACGGACTGTTCGCCACCGAGGACGATCCGGAGATCATGCGCCACTACCGCGAGGCGGGCGGCACCGGACCGGGCTACGCCGAAGTGCCCGTGGCCTGGGCCCCGCAGGAGGAGACCGCCGCGCGGGCCGCTTTGGAGACCACCCGCTGGGCGCTGACCGGCTGGAAGGTCATGAGCGAACTGCCCAACCCGGTCAACTTCGAGGCGGCCACCACCTCCGTACGGCTGGAGGACATCACCGAGGCGTTCGCGTGCGGCCCGGATCCGCAGCGCTGTCTGCGGGCGGCGCAGCGGTACGCGGACGCGGGGTTCGACCGCCTGGTGCTGATGAACGCCGGACCGGACCCGGACGGCTTCTTCGACTTCTTCGTGCGTGAACTGCGGGAACCCCTGACGCGTCTGCGGGCCTCCGCCGTCGCCGCCTGACCCGCCGGCTCCCAACTCGCGCCGACCGTACGCCCTCTGGACGCTACTGGCCCACCCGGCCGTCGATGCGTTCGCGCAGCAGATCGGCGTGCCCGCAGTGGCGGGCGTACTCCTCGACGCGGTGCACCCACAGCTCCCGGGCACTGGTCCCGTCGTCCATCACCTCCGCGCCCAGGTCCGTGAACCCGGTCAACACGGCGTCGGTGGCGGCCTGTTCACGGGCGAGGTCGGCGAACGCGCCGTCGACCAGGGCCTGTTCGGCGGCGGCTCCCTCGAAGTCGCCGTCGTCCGGGTCGTACAGGGACGGCGCGCGGTCGTCCGGCCGCAGCCAGTTCCGCCAGTCCCGCTCGACCTCCGCGAGATGACGGACCAGTCCCAGCAGGGACATGGTCGACGGCGGCACCGAACGGCGCGCGAGCTGTTCGGCGTCCAGGCCCTCGCACTTCATCCGCAGGGTCAGCCGGTAGTTGTGCAGGAAGTCCTGGAGTGTCGCCAACTCGCCCTGCGGAGCAGGCCCGTCACTGTCGCGTGGATCCTCGTCGGGGTCCGCCCACATGTCCGGGTAGACGCTCGCCCGGCCCCACCGCTCTGGTATGTCGCTCACGGCGTCGATCGTGCTCAGCGGCCGTCCGCCGCGCAACGGGTTTTCCCCGGACCGGCCCTCCGCGGGTGTCCGTCACGTCCCGGACCGTACGTGCATCCGCTCGCCCTGCGGCCCGAACAGCGCCAGCACCTCGGCCGGTTGGCCGCCGCGGTTGGCGATGATGTGCGGGGTACGGGTGTCGAACTCGACGACCTCGCCCGGCCGGAGGTCCAGCTCCCGTTCGCCGAGCACGAGGCTCAGCCGGCCGTTGAGGACGTAGATCCACTCGTAGCCCTCGTGGATCCGCGGCTCGTACCGCTCGGGCGGATCGTGCGGCGGCACGATCATCTTGAACGCCTGGACGCCGCCCGGCCGCCGGGTCAGCGGGACGAACGTACGGCCGTGCCGCTTGATCGGCTTCGCCCGCACCCGTGGATCGCCGGTCTCCGGGGCGTCGACCAGCTCGTCGAGCGGCACCTGATGGGCGCGCGCCAGCGGCAGCAGCAGCTCCAGCGTCGGCTTGCGCTTCCCCGACTCCAGCCGGGAGAGCGTGCTGACCGAGATGCCGGTGTTCTGGGCCAGTTCCGTCAGGGTCGCGCCGCGCTCCACGCGCAGTGCGCGCAGCCGCGGGCCGACCCCGTCGAGTACGTCGTCGAAGTCCGTCATCCCTCCACTTTGCCAAACCCGCAACGAAGTTTGCCGATGCGCCGGAGCGCTCGCACTCTGGCGGCATGGACACCGACGAGACGTACGACGTGGTCGTGGTGGGAGGCGGGGCGGCCGGACTGAGTGCCGCGCTGGTGCTGGGACGGTCCCGGCGCTCGGTGCTGGTGGTCGACGCCGGCGAACCCCGCAACGCTCCCGCCGCCCACATGCACAACTACCTCGGCAGAGAGGGAGCGTCACCGGCCGAGCTGCTGTCGGACGGCCGGAAGGAGATCGCGCGCTACGGCGTCGTCCTGCGCACCGGCAGGGTCTCCTCGGCCGCCCGCACCCCCGGCGGCTTCGCGCTGGAGCTGGAGGACGGCACCCGGACCGGCGCCCGGCGGGTGGTGCTGGCCACCGGCGTGGTCGACGTACTGCCCCACGTCCCGGGCCTGGCGGACCGGTTCGGACGGGACGTGCTGCACTGCCCGTACTGCCACGGCTGGGAGGTCGCCGGGCAGCCGCTGGGCGTCGTGGCGAGCGGACCGGATCACATCGAGCGGGCCCTGCTCTTCCGGCAGTGGAGCGAGGACCTGGTGATCTTCCTCAACGGGCAGCCCCCACCGCAGGGCGAGGACGCCGAGAGGCTCGCCGCCCGCGGCATCCGCTGGATCACGGGAGAGATCTCCCGTGTGCTCGTCGAGGACGACGCCCTGACCGGCGTCGAGCTGGCCGGCGGAGAGGTCGTGCCCCGCAGCGCGCTCGTCGTCACCACCGAACCGACCGCCGACACCACGCTCCTCGACGCGCTCGGCGGCCCGGAGGCCCCCGGACTGAAGGCCGTCGGCAACGCGGCCGCCCCGTTCGCCGGGGTCGCCGTCGCCGCCGCGGACGGCATGACGGCCGGAACCCTCCTCAACCACGACCTGATCCTCGAAGAGACCGCGGCGGCCGTCGCGGAACACCGGAAGGAAGCAGCCTGATGAGTGCGGACGGACATCAGCTCACCGAAGAGGAAGCCGCGGCCGCCTTCGAGCCGCCGAGCTGGGAGGAGCGCTACTCCGGCGAGGAGACGGTCTGGAGTGGCAACCCCAACCCCCAACTCGTCGCCGAAGCCTCGGAGTTGACGCCGGGCACCGCGCTCGACGTCGGCTGCGGCGAAGGCGGCGACGTGATCTGGCTGGCCCGGCGCGGCTGGCAGGTCACCGGAGCCGACTTCTCCGCCAACGGGCTGGCCCGCGCCGCCCGGCACGCCGAGGAGGCCGGGGTCGCCGACCGTACCGACTGGTGGCAGGTCGACGCCCGCGCCTTCGCCGCCGGGGGCCGTTCCTACGATCTGGTCACCAGCCACTTCCTGCACCCGCCGGACCACGGGATGGTCGAGGTGGCCGGCCGTCTGGCCGAGGCGGTCGCGCCCGGCGGACATCTGCTGATCGTGGGCCATGCGCCGTCCGAGACCTTCACCCATCTCTCGGCGACCCACCGCAGGGCGATGTTCCTGGCCGAGGAGCTGCTGCCCGGACTGCCCGACGGCTTCGACGTCCTCGTGACCGAGCAGCGGCCGCGGACGATGGTCCGCGACGGTGTGACGGTCGACGTGGACGACGCCACGCTGTTCGCCCGGCGCAGGGTGTAGGCCCTGGCGGGCGGGGGCTCGTGTGGTGACCGGCACCGTCCCGGCCGCCGGTGCGTAACAGCGGCCGGGCGCGGGCGAGTTGGCGTACTGCCCGCCCGGTGTACGGCGTAGGGCGTACGGACAGGACGCACCCCCCGCCGGACGTCCCTCCGCAAGAGGGCCGGCCGCGTTCCGTCCGAGGGCCGTGGTACGGACGGAACGTCGGTGCGGGGGGTGCACGAGAGCTGGCCCAAGCAGCTCTCGTTCAGGGGCCGGCGGCCTCGTGTCGGCGGGGCCGCCGGCCGGTTCAGGGGGGCGACGGTCAACTGCCGTACGCGGCGCTGCCGTTGCTCGCGGGGCTCGCGGTGTCGCCGGCGCTCCGGGTGCGGCGGTGCGCGGTGCAGACCGCTCCGGCGCCCAGCGCGGCG
>NZ_LJGW01000669.1 GCF_001751255.1 Streptomyces nanshensis
CGGACCGTCGGGCGCGCGGTTCCGCTCCGGCGCCCGGACCGCCGACGCCGCCGGTACCGCCCCTACCGTCGGGGGTCCCGGCCGCCCGTGCCGCGTCCGCCTCCTGCTTCTCCCGCATGTCCTGTCCGCTCCGCCCCTGTCCGTATGCGACACCGAGCCTGTCACCGGTGGATGACCGCCTCGGTGCCCCGGGATTTCCCGGCTGTTACGCCGCCTCCGCGCGCTCCCCGGTCCGGGTGTCCGCCGGCGCCGCCGGACGCCGCAGATACACGGCCCAGGTGACGGCGCAGCACACCGCGTAGAAGCCGAGGAAGGCGAGGTATGCCGCCGTCCCGCTCCCCACCGTCTCAAACGACTGCCGGAAGGCGAGATTGATCCCCAGTCCGCCGAGGGCGCCGACCGCGCCGATGAGGCCCATCGCCGCACCGGAGCGCCGCCGTCCGGCCGCCTCCGCGTCCGTGCTCCCCTCCGCCTCCGCGTCGTCGCCGCCGTCACCGTCATCCCCGTCGCCGCGCGCGAGCGCCCGCGCGTGGAAGACGACCGGGATCATCTTGTACGTCGAGCCGTTGCCGATGCCGCTCAGCACGAACAGCGCGGTGAACCCCGCCAGGAAGACGGGCAGCGACTCGCGCAGCGACGCCGCCACGACGAGCAGCGCCGCGGCGCCCATCGCCGCGAACGTCCACAGCGTGATCCGCGCACCCCCGAGCCGGTCCGCGAGCCGCCCGCCCACCGGCCGTACCAGCGAACCCAGCAGCGGCCCGAGGAAGGTGAGCGAGGCGGCCTCCAGGGGCGTGCGCGCGAACTGCGTCTGGAGCACCAGCCCGAAGGCGAAGCCGTAGCCGATGAACGAGCCGAAGGTGCCGATGTAGAGGAGCGAGAGCAGCCAGGTGTGCGGGTCGCGCACCGCTTCCCGTGCGGCGCCGGTGTCGTTCCGTACGGGTCCGAGGTTGTCCATCCAGCGTGCGGCGCACAGCGCGGCGAGCACGATCAGCGGGACGTAGAGAGCGAGCAGGACGCGCGGATGCCCGGCCCCGAGGACGGCGATCACCGCGAGCCCCGCCAACTGCACGGCGGGCACGCCGAGGTTGCCGCCGCCCGCGTTGACGCCGAGGGCCCAGCCCTTGCGGTGCTGCGGGAAGAAGGAGTTGATGTTGGTCATGGACGAGGCGAAGTTGCCGCCGCCGAGGCCGGTGAGGAGCGCGACCGCCAGGAACACCGGGTAGGAGGTACCCGGTCGCATCACGATCAGGGCCGCGACCACCGGGATCAGCAGCAGGCCCGCGCTGATCACCGTCCAGTCGCGTCCGCCGAAGCGGGCGACGGCGAAGGTGTACGGCACGCGGGCCACGGCGCCGACGAGCGTCGCCACCGCGATGAGCACGAACTTCCCGCCCGGGTCGACGCCGTACTCCGGTCCCATGAACAGCACCAGCACCGGCCACAGCGTCCACACGGAGAAGCCGATGTGCTCGCAGAGGACGGACAGCAACAGGTTGCGGTGGGCGACGCGTTCGCCGCGCTCCCGCCAGAACTCCTCGTCCTCCGGCTCCCATCGCTCGATCCAGCGGCCCTTGTCGTGCGCGGTCTCGTCGGTGCTGCCGGGGGCAGCGGTCGCAGCGGTCATCGGCCCTCCCTGGTCCGGGTGTTCGCACCCGAAGCTAGGGACGGCGCGTTTCGGTGCCGTGCCGCCAGGTGTCGCGCGGGAAACCGTGCGCTCACCCGCCGCCGGGGGAGGCGGTGAGCGGACGGCCGTCCGGCGCGACACCTGGCGGCACGGGCCCGTCCGTACCGGACTCCGGCGGCCCGGACGCGGGCGGCTTCGTACGCGGCCACAGCCGGGGCCGCCGCCGCGCCGCCACGTCCTCGACCCAGCCGAACGCGGCGATCAGCACCGCCACCAGCGGCCACACCGCCAGGAACATCAGGACGTCGTACGAGCTCTCCACCGCCCGCGAGACCCCCGGCGAGTCCCCGACCCACGGGATGTCCCACAGCAGATCGAGCAGCGGCACGGTGGCGATCAGCGCGACCTGATGCCACAGATACAGCGTCACGGCACGGGAGTTGGCCAGTGTGACGGGACGCTCCAGGACGCGCAGCGGTCCCGGCAGCCGGTGCCAGGACGGGCTGACGCGGAGCAGCAGCAGACAGAAGGCGAACGACCACAGGGCCTGCGCGAGCGGTATGCCGTTCAGGTCCCAGCCGTCCTCGCCGGGGTGGCCGCTCGCCCACCACAGCCCCGCCGCCATCGCCGCGGGTGCGGCCAGTCCGACGGCGTACGCGGGCAGGCGCCGCAGCAGCCCGGCGTGGTGCGCGAAGCCGAGCAGCCAACACGAGCCGTAGACCGCGAAGTCGGTGACGGCCTCGCCCGTCTCCCCCGGTATCCGCACCAGGCCGGTGCCGAGGACGGCGGTGAGCGCGAGCGGTGCGAGCAGCGTCGCCCACGGCAGCCTGCGGAAGGCGTACAGCAGCAGCGGCGAGGCGATCACGAACCACAGATAGGCCCGCAGATACCACAGCGGCCCGGCCGCCTCCACGGCCCAACTGCTCTCCAGCAGACCGCCGTTGCTCCCGGCGCTCTCCGGGTACGGCGGGCTGCCCAGCGGCACGATCCAGCACAGCATGCGCAGCCAGCCGCCCGTGCCGGACTGCCACGGGCGCCACCCCTGTACGAACAGCACGGTCAGCAGGCCCGCCCCGTACAGCCACAGCGGCGGCAGCAGCCGGCGCGCCCTGCCGCGTACGACACCCTGCGCGGGACGGGACGCGGGACGGGACAGGGAGCGCGCCATCAGCGATCCGGCGAGCGCGAACATCACGCCCATGGAGGGGAAAAGATAGGTCAGCCAGGCCCAGTTGAAGGTGTGGTAGACGACGACGCGGACGAGGGCGACCGCACGCAGCAGGTCGAGATAGCGGTCGCGTACGGGAGCCGTTCCCGGACCGGACGCGAGGGCGGCACCGGACGCGGAGTCCGGTGCGGAGCCCCGTACGCGCTTGTGTGCGGGGCCCGAACCGCGCCTGCCCGTACGGGAGTTCACGCTCATCCGACGGCGCTCTTCGTACGCGGCTCACGCGCCTCGCCCGGCCCGTACAGCCCGTGTGGCTCGCGCGCCTCCGCCCCGGAACCGGACAGCGCACCCGGCGCCGACCCCAGCAGGCCCGTGCGGCGCAGCTTCTGCCAGCGCAGCCGTCCGCCCGTCAGCGCCGTGATCCACGACTGCATCAGGACGACGTACATCAACTGCCGGTACAGCAACTGCTGGAGGGGCAGCGTCAGCAGCGGCGTCAGCCGTTCGCGGTCCAGCCGGAACGCGTACGCCGCGCACACCGCCTGCACCGCCAGCACCCCGCACCAGGCCGCCGCCGTGCGCAGCGTCGGCCCGAAGACCAGCCCGTAGACGAAGAAGACGTCGATCAGCGGCGCCAGCAGCGGCGCGAAGACCGTGAAGAGCGTCACCAGCGGCAGTCCGACCCGGCCGAAGCGGCCCGACGGACCGCGTTCCAGCACCGCACGCCGGTGCTTCCAGATCGCCTGCATGGTGCCGTAACTCCAGCGGTAGCGCTGCGACCAGAGCTGTTTGACCGTCTCGGGCGCCTCCGTCCAGGCGCGTGCACGCTCCGCGTACACCACGCGCCAGCCGTGGCGGTGCAGCGCCATCGTGACGTCGGTGTCCTCGGCGAGCGTGTCGTCGCTCATCCCGCCGGCCCGCCACAGCGCCTCCCGGCGGAACGCGCCCACGGCGCCCGGGATCGTGGGCATGCAGCGCAGCACGTCGTACATGCGGCGGTCCAGGTTGAAGCCCATGACGTACTCGATGTGCTGCCACGCGCCGATCAGGCGGCGGCGGTTGCCGACCTTGGCGTTGCCGGCGACGGCGCCCACGTCCGGGTCGGCGAAGGGCTGGACGAGTTCGCGCACCGTGGACGGTTCGAAGACGGTGTCGCCGTCCATCATCACGACCAGGTCGCAACTCGCGTGCCGCAGGCCGTTGTTGAGCGCCGCGGCCTTGCCCGCGTTGGGCTGGCGCAGCACGCGGACGCCCGGCAGTCCGAGCGCTTCGACGAGGTCGGCGGTGCCGTCCGTCGAGCCGTCGTCGACGACGATCACTTCGATCGGGTGGTCGCTCGCGGCGAGGGAGCGCACGGTGGCGGTGATGCACTCGCGTTCGTTGTACGCGGGGACCAGCACGGTGACGGGCTCGGTCACCTGCGGGCGTCTGCCGTCCCGGCCCCGGCCGCGCCGCCGTCTGCGCACGCGCCGCGCGTGCACGGCCGAGAGCAGCAGCATCAGCGCGAAGCGCGCGACGACGAGGACTCCGACCACGGCCAGCGCCACCACGAGCACGCCCATCGCGCTCTCGGAGACGCCGACGGCCGCGACGAAGGCACGTGCCTTCCACAAGTCCGTGCCGTGCACGGCCGAGTGCGGGCCCGGTGCGCCCAACGCCTCGGTCAGCCGCGGGAATTCATACCCCTGCGCCCGCAGTTCGGGCAGCATCCGGTCCAGCGCCGCCACCGTCTGGGAACGGTCGCCGCCCGAGTCGTGCATCAGCACCACGGCGCCCTGGCCCGGCCGTTCGGGCATCGCACGGCGCACGATCTCGTCCACGCCGGGACGTGCCCAGTCCTCGCTGTCGGTGTCGATGAACGTCGTGATGTAGCCGCGCCGGGCGACCTCGCGCGCGACCGGCCACGACCTGTCGTCGAGCGCGTCCGCGGTCGAGGAGTACGGCGGCCGGAACAGCGAGGTGTGCACGCCCGCCGCGCCCGCCAACGCGAGTTGGCTCTGGGCGAGTTCGCGCTGAACGCGGGCGGAGGACTGGTAGGAGAGGTCGGGGTGGTTGAAGGTGTGCAGCCCGACCTCGTGGCCCTCCTCGACCATCCGCCGCACCAGCTCCGGGTAGCGGGCCGTCATGGTGCCGGTGACGAAGAAGACGGCGTGCGCACGGTGTTGGGCGAGCTTGTCGAGGATCTTCGGCGTCCACTCCGGGTCGGGGCCGTCGTCGAAGGTCAGCACGATCTTGTGGTCCGGCACCCGGTGGCTGACGGGTGTCTCGCCGCGCGCGTCGAGCACCGGCCCGCCCGAGAGGACCTTCTCCGGCACGGTCCCGGTCGGGGCCGGGGGCCGCACCCGGTGGTCGGCGAGGAATTCGCTGTGCACATAGCCGCGCAGCAGCAGCATCACCACGACGACGACCAGCAGGACGGACGGCAGCAGATAACGCAGCGGCAGCCGGGGGCGCCTGGGCCCGGCAGCGGCGTGCCGGTGCCTCATCCGGCACCTGCCGCGGCGGTGCCGCCGCCCGCGCCGGACGTGCTGCCGGTGAGCTGGTCGAGGATGCCGTCGAGCAGGCCGCCGCCCTCGGACGGCGACGGTGAGGGCGTCGGATCGTCCGTACCCGTTTCCGGGTCCTCGGTGGCGCCGCCGGACGAGCCGCCGG
>NZ_LJGW01000671.1 GCF_001751255.1 Streptomyces nanshensis
CGGCCCGGACACAGGATCTGTGTCCGGGCCGCTTCCGTTTTCCGTTGTGGTGTTCCGCTGCGCTGTTCGGTTGTGGTGTGCGGTTGTTGTTCTGTGGCGCTGTTCTCAGTGGGTCACCCGGAGGGTCCGGGCCGGCATCCGGTGCGCGAACACCGGGTGCGGACGGTCAGAGACCGTTGACGCGGGCCTCGCGGGCGACACCGAGCGGACGGACGCCCGCTGCCGTGACGTTGCGTGCCCGGCGTCCCGCGCGGGTGCGCTGGCGCCGTATCTGGCCCAGCAGCCGACGGCCGCGAAGGGTCATCTCCAGCTCGAAGCGCGTACGCGGGTCGCGCAGCGCGGAGCCGAAGAGCTTCTCGATCTGCCGCAGCCTGTACCGCACCGTCTGCGGGTGCACCTGAAGCGTCTTCGCCGCCTCGGGTGCTCCACCGCTCTCCAGCCACGCCAGCAGCGTGACTTCGAGACGCTCGCTCTGCCGCGGGGTGAGCTCGGCGAGGGGACCGAGCCAGCGGGAGGAGAGAGCGCAGGCGAGCGATTCGTCCTGCAACAGCAGGAGCATGGACAGATGGTCGTCGACGAAGAGGACCTTGCCGTCCTGGTTGACGCCGGCTGCGGGGTTGACGCCTCCGGCGACGCCGCCGCCGGCGCCTGCAGGCCCCGGAGCGCCGCCCGGTGCCCCGGGAGGCGGCGTCAGTTCGAGCAGCCGCCGGGCCCAACGCACCGATGATCCCGCGTCGTTCAGCGGGACGGTGTGCCCGACCGCAGCAGTACGGCCGCGAAGCACGTTCTCCAGTGCTTCGCGGTCGTCCTCGGGGTCGGGTATCAGCAGGCACAGCTCACTCTCGACGGGACTGACCAGTGCGTTGCCGAGCGCGGCGGCGAGCTGGGGGACCTCGCTGGGTGAGGCGAGGGCGATCGCACGCACGGTCTCGGGCAACGGCCACCTTGCTGACCTGGCCAGTTCCGTCAGACGTGATTCCGGGAATTCCTCCTCTCCCATGAGTGCGGTGAAGAGCTGCCGACGGGCACGGTCGATGGGAACCGCCGCTGTGACGTTGTCGGCCTGGGTCGCGGTTCCCTGATCCGTTTCCTTCGACTCCGGGGAGTGATGCCCCAATGCGGCCAGCAATGCCTGTTCAACGGCCCATTGAGCATCTTCGCGGTCAATTTCGCGCAGAAAAGCGGACATTGCCGGTATGCTGCGCTGTAGAGCTTCCACCACCTGGTCTGCGACGGCGGGCAGCTCCTTTCTCTGAACGCGCGCCCACTCGCCACGGGGGCGAGAGCGGATGCGGTTGAGAACGTCGCTCATCTCTACCTCGTTCCTGCCGGGTTGGGCCTGCCCGAGCACGGGAGGACAAGCCCGCGGAGGTTGCCTCCGGTAACCGGTATCCCGCCCCGGCTCCGGAGTTGAGGGTCCCCCTGCTTCCCCTGAAGGGGCATCATCGACACCGCAGGGTGCGGCGGCGATCCCACTGCCAGAATTTGTCACAGAGCGATAAATCCTGTGAAGGTCCCGGGGAGTTCCGAGATGCTTCTGCATCCCGACCACCGTATTCCGGCTCCGCAAAGTAGAGGGGTTCACACCAGAACGTCACTGGTCATTCCTGATTCAACTGCTTTGCGGTATACGGCACATGCGGGACCGAGGGTCAGGTCGGACTTCGGCGACAGTGCGATCGGAAGATACGGATGTCCCCAGAACAGATCCGTGTTCCGCCGGCGAAGCGCCGCCCCACGGCGCCCGTAGCCACCAGGCGAGGTGACCTCTCCCCTCGCCGGGCACGTCAGCGCTCGGTCCAGGACCCCAGAGAGGCGCCCGGCATCGAGGCAGACACCCCGGGGCGCGGCACCGCGGCGCGTTTCGTCCCCCGGTACACCGCGTTCGTGATCGTCTCGGCACTGGCGATCGTCTTCGCGATCAGCAATCAATCACTCGACAGACTCTGGGCGTTCATCGAATTCGGGTCCGGCGTCTTCGCGCTGCTGCTGCTGTCGTTCTCGGTCCTGTGGGGCGTGGCGGCGGCGGACCGGCTGCTGCTCGACCCGAACCACCGGCTGATCGCGCAGGCCGTGCACCGTGGCTCCGCCGTCGGCGGCCTCGGTTTCCTCGGTCTGCACATCTGGTCGAAGATCACGCTCGGGTCGACGACTTGGCAGGCAGCGGCCGTTCCCGGGCTCGACGGAGCACAGCCCATCCTGATCGGACTGGGCACGGTCGCCGGATATCTCTTCGTGGCGGTGACGGTGACGGGCGCCGTGCGGGGCGCCTTCGCTCGCAAGGGGCAGTCGCGGCTGTGGCGCGCCTTGCACATGACCGCCTATCTGGCCTGGGGCGCCTCCCTGATCCACGGTCTGCGCGCGGGCCGTGCGGTCGTCGACTGGGTCGACTGGGGATACGCCGTAGCTCTCACCGGAGTCACCGTCGCCCTGATGATGCGCCTGGCTCCCGGGCGCAATGCGGCGGACAAGCGCAAGAAGGAGCAATAGTGACATCAGTCGTGCCCTCCCCCGTCTCCGCGTCCAGCGCGGACGCGGTGCCCTCCCTCGCCTCGTTCGGGCCGCCGCGGCTGCTCGCGGGACTGGGCACCGGCGCGGGATGGACCCGGCGCCTGGAGCGCGTCGGTCATCTGACGGTGCACGGGACGATGCCCGAAATGCGGCTGGAAGAGCTGGTCGACCTCGCCGACAACATCGATCTGCGGGGCCGGGGCGGCGCCGGCTTCCCCTTCGCCCGCAAGCTCAGGGCCGTCATCGAGTCGGCGCACCGCCGTCAGCAGGCCCGCGCGGCCGTCGTCGTCAACGGCAGCGAGGGCGAGCCGAGTTGCCTCAAGGACACCGCGCTGCTGCTGTTCTCGCCGCATCTGGTGCTGGACGGGGCGATGCTCTGCGCCCGTGCGCTCAACTCGGGCGAGGTCAACGTCGCCGTGACGCGTCCCGACGTCGAGCGGTCGGTGCGGGACGCCGTCGCCGAACGCGGTCCGGGCGGCCCGCGCATCCGCGTCGTCCGCATGCCGGAACGCTTCGTCACGGGTGAGTCCAGTTCCGTCGTCAGCGGTCTCAACCAGCTCCCGGTGCTGCCCTCGGGCAGCGGGATCCGCGCGAGCGACGCCGGCGTCGACGGCCTGCCGACGCTGCTGTCCAACACCGAGACGTTCGCTCAACTCGCCGTCGGGGCACGCCTGGGCGCGCTCGACTTCCGCAACGTGGGCCTGCCCACGGAGCCGGGCACCGTGCTGCTGACCGTGGGCGGCGACAAGGTCGTGGAGACGCCGACCGGTGCGCCGCTGCCCTACATCCTGGGGCTGTGCGGCATCGACCCGGGCCAGGGCGTGCTGATCGGCGGCTACCACGGCAAGTTCCTGGAACGGGACACCTGTTGGCAGGCGCGGATCTCCCGCGACTCGCTGGATTCGCTGGGCGCGACGCTCGGCGCGGGCGCGGTGCTGCCGCTGCCCGAGGGCACCTGCCCGGTCGGCGAGGTCGAACTCGTTGCCCGCTGGATGGCGGAGGAGTCCGCAGGACAGTGCGGCCCGTGCTTCCTGGGGCTGCCCGCCCTCGCCGACACCGTGGCCTGGGCCGCGGACGGCGGCGGCGAGGAGGCGCTCGCGCAGATACGGGCCCGCACCCGGGGCGTGAAGAAGCGCGGCGCGTGCAGCCATCCGGACGGTACGGCGCGGCTGGTCGAATCGGCGCTGGAGACCTTCGCGGAGGACTTCGAGGAGCACGCGCTGGGCCGCGGCTGCGGCCGGCCCGTCTTCGGCTGCCTGGCCGTGCCGGAGGCCGTACGCCTCGCCGCCGGCTACCGGCCCCCGGAGCGTCCCGACAAACCGCAGCGCCCCGCACCGCAGTTGGAGCAGAAGCAGAAGCGCCTCGTCGTCGACTGGACGCTGTGCCAGGGGCACGGGCTGTGCGCGGGCGTCGTCCCGGACATGATCGAGCTGGACGTCGACGGTTACCCCACGGGCGCCTCCGCGACGATCCAGCCGAACATGCAGAAGCAGGCACAGCGCGCGGTGCGCCGCTGCCCGGCGCTCGCGCTGCGGATCGTGGAGCGCTGAGCCGGGACGGGGGCCGGGACGGGACGGGACAGGCGCGGCCAAGGACGGTGGAGCGGTAGCGGACGGCGGAGGGCAACGGCGGTACGGGGACGCGCTGTCGCCCTCCGCCCTCGCATCGGCGGTACGGCGCTCGGATACGTCGTACGGACAGGTCCGTACGGGCGGGGCGTACGGACACCTCGTACGCGTACGGGACGGCCCGCACGGTGCCCTTCGGGGGCCGTACGCGAGCCCGCTCAGGGCCGCCAACAGGCGGGATTTCGCGGGGAATTCACCCCGAGCACATTCCACCCCGATGGGGAACCCTGCCGTTTGGCACGATCGGACAACTTTCCGCCGCGTGAAACCCTCCTGCACCACACTCACATGCCAGCCACACATATCCAGTACTGAAGGAGCGGTCATGAGAATGCAGCGTCACGTGGCTCTGATCGGGACCGCGCTCGCCGTCGCCCTGTTCGCCACGGGTTGCGGCTCCAACGGAAATGACTACTCCGGTCAGAAGCTCAAACCGGCCGGGCAGGCAGCCGACGACAGCAGCGGCGGCGGCGACTCCAGCGGCACCAGCCGGAAGGAAGAGCCGGCCAAGGAACTTCAGGTCAAGAGGACCGCCAAGCTGGGCGACGTCGTCACCGACTCGAAGGGCTGGACGCTCTACCGCTTCGACGAGGACACCGCCGCCCCGTCCCAGTCCAACTGCAACGGCGACTGCGAGAAGATGTGGCCCCCGGTGCCCGCCAAGGACGCCGAGGCGACGGCCGGCATCGCCAAGAAGGACCTGGGCAAGGTCAAGCGCGCCGACGGCTCGTACCAGCTCACGGTCGGCGGCTGGCCGGCTTACCGGTTCGCCAAGGACGCCAAGCCGGGCGACCTCGAGGGCCACGGCGCGAAGGGCATGTGGAACGCGCTCGCCCCCAACGGCGGCAAGGCCAGCGCCCGCAACGTCAAGCAGCTCACCGCGGTCGAGAACAAGGAACTCGGCAAGATCCTCACCGACGCCAAGGGCCACACGCTCTACCGGTTCGACAAGGACTCGGCCTGGCCGATGAAGTCGAACTGCAACGGCGACTGCCTGAAGTCGTGGGTGCCCGCGAAGGCCGTCGAGAAGGACAAGGTCGAGGGCGTCGACCCGAAGCTGCTGAGCACCTATGAGCGCGCGGACGGCACGAAGCAGCTCTCGGTCGACTGCTGGCCGCTCTACTGGTTCAAGGGCGACAAGAAGGCCGGCGACATCAACGGCCAGGGCAAGATGGGTCTTTGGCACGCGGCCACCGACAAGGGCAAGAAGGCCGGCGTCACTCCCTGATCCGCGCGAACCGCGCCCCGGCCGCGGCGGCACCGCACCGAGCCGGAGCTTTCTCCAGGGCCCGCCTCCCTGCGCCGTCCCCCGGGAC
>NZ_LJGW01000670.1 GCF_001751255.1 Streptomyces nanshensis
CGGGCGACGCCGCGGGCGGAGTGGGCGCGGGCGGCGCGCAGTCGGGCGGCGGCTACGGTTCGGCCTCGCCCTCCCCGACGCAGGGCGGCGGCGACGACGGTTCCGGTTCGCACGAGGACCTGGCGACCAGCGCCCCGAGCTGCGGCCGGCAGCAACTCGGCAGGGGCTCTGCGGACGAGGGCGCTCCCGGCCCCGACGGGAAGGTCTACGGCAGCTTCCGCGTCGTCAACACCTCCTCCGAGGCTTGCACGGTCGAGGGCGAGGGCGCCGTGGGCGCCTCCGCGCGCGGACGTGCCGACGTCTCGCGCATCACCGTGATCGACCACACCGCGGGCGACGCGGCCGGCGGCCTGCCCGACCCGGACCTCGCCCCGAGCGAACTGGTGCTGAAGCCGGGCGAGGCATACGAGGTCAAGTGGGCCTGGGTGCCCAGCGACTGCCACGGCGAGGGCCCCAAGCCGAAGGCCGAGTCGAGGGCTCCGGAGGGCAACGGCCCCGAAGGCTCCCAGGGCGGCGAGGACGGCGGCCCCGGCGGGGACGACGGCGGACCGGGCAACGGCAACGGCGGCCCGGGGGTGCCGGAGACCGGCGGCAACAACGGCGATTCCGGCGGCGGTTCGGGCGGTCAGACGGACAACAAGTCCAGCGTCGTGCTGACCCACACCCCGGACGTGGGCGACCCGGCGGCGGTCGACACCGAGCTGGAAGGGGCGTGCGCGGGCACGCTCTACCGCACGGGAGTGCTCGCGGCCGACTGACCTCCCGGTCTGCTCGTCCTCCCGCCCGTCCCGTTCCGTACGGCGTCGAGGCGCCGGTGCGCACCGCCGCCTGCGCACGCGTACACCCGCCGGTGCCCGCGCACCCAGGCTCCCCGGCCGCCGTGCGGCCCCGTACCGTTGAGGCGTGTACCGGTTTCTGCTGACCCCGCGGTGGTGGGGCGTCAACCTCTTCTCCGTGCTGGCGATCCCGGTGTGCCTGTTCATGGGGACCTGGCAGCTCTCCCGCTTCGAGGCCCGGGTCGAGAGCCACGAGGAGCAGCAGCGGACGGTCTCCTCGGCCGCGCACGCCGCACCGCAGCCGCTCTCCCGGCTGCTGCCCGTCGATGAGCGGACCAGCGGCCGTACGGCGGAGGTCTCCGGGCGTTACGACACCGCGCGTCCGCTGCTCGTGCCCGACCGGAAGCTGGAGGGCGAGCGCGGCTTCTATGTGCTCTCGCTGCTGCGCGTGCGTCCCGCGGAGCCCGGCGGCCACGCCAAGGCGCTGCCCGTCGTGCGCGGATGGCTGCCCGGCGAGGCCGACCCCTCGCGCGTACCGGCGCCGCCGCGCGGCGAGGTGCGGGTGACCGGCGCGCTCCAGGCGTCGGAGTCCGAGGGCGGTGCGGGCGAGGGCGGCGCGGGCGGCGGTCTCCCGAAGGGGCAGCTCGGCATGATCAGCGCGGCCTCGCTGGTCAACGTCGTCCCGTACGACGTCCAGGACGCGTGGATCACCGTGCAGCACACTCCGGCCTCCTCGAAGCTGAAGCCGGTGCCGCCGGTACGACCCGACAACACCGGCCTCGACATGAAGGCGTTCCAGAACCTCGGTTACACGGCCGAGTGGTTCGTCTTCGCGGGCTTCGTGGTCTTCATGTGGTTCCGGCTCTTCCGCCGGGACGCGGAGCTGGCCAAGGACGCCGCGCTCGGCATCATTCCCGGCCGGCCGGAGAGCGGCCCTGGTCCTGGCCCCGGCCCTGATCCTGATCCGGAGCCGGGTCCGGAAGATGCCGCAGGGCGAAGTCGATCTCCAGCCTCAACTGCTTGATCCGCTCCTCGACGACGAGCGAGCCGTGCCCGGCGTCGTACCGGTAGACCTCGTGCGGTGCGCCCCGCCGCTCCAGCCGCTCCACGTAGTTCTCGACCTGACGGATCGGGCAGCGCGGGTCGTTGACGCCCGCGGAGATGAAGACGGGCGCCTTGACGTCGTCGACGTACGTCAGCGGCGACGAGGCCGCGAAGCGCTCCGGCACCTCCTCCGGTGAGCCGCCGAGCAGCGTGCGGTCCAGCGACTTCAGCGCCTCCATCTCGTCGTGGTAGGCGGTGACGTAGTCCGCGACGGGCACCGCGGCGAGACCGACGGCCCAGGAGTCCGGCTGGGTGCCCAGCCCGAGCAGCGTCAGATAGCCGCCCCACGAACCGCCGCCGAGGACCGTGCGCCGCGGATCGGCCAGGCCCGAGGCGACGGCCCACTCCCGTACGGCCGCGATGTCCTCCAGCTCGATGAGGCCGACGCGGTGCTTGAGGGCGTCCGTCCAGGCCCGTCCGTAGCCGGTCGAGCCGCGGTAGTTGACGCGTACGACGGCGAAGCCGTGGTCGACCCATGCGGCGGGCTGTCCGGCGAAGGCGTCGCTGTCGTGCCAGGTGGGGCCGCCGTGCACGTCGAAGACCGTGGGGAAGGGGCCCTCGCCCGCCGGCTTCTGCACCAGCGCGTGGACGGTGCCGCCGGGGCCCTCGACCCAGGCGTCCTCGACGGGCACGGACGGGGGTGCCTTCATCCCGGGCGGGTCCAGGATCACCGTGCCCGTGGCCGAGTTGACGCGGGGCGGCTGTGCCGCAGAGGACCAGAGGTACTCGATGTCGACGCCGTCCGTGCCCGTGCCCGTGCCAGCACCTTCGCCGGCGCCGGCGAAGGCGGCGCGGGGCCGTGCCGTCGCCTCGGCGACCGAGCCGGGCGGCGTCTCCACCCGGGTCAGGGTGCGCGCCTCGATGTCGTAGCGCCACAGATCGCTGCGCGCCTGATGGCTGTGGGAGACCAGCAGCGCGGTGCCGTCCGGATACCAGTCGGCGCTGACATCGCCCGGCAGGTCGACGGCGAGTTCGGTCGTGGTCCCGGTGAGCGGCTCCCAGATCATCGGCTCCCAGCGGCCGGTGCGCTGGTGCGCGATCAGCAGCCGCGAGTCACCCGGTACGGGCGCGAACCCCAGGGCGGCCAGGCCCAGTTCGCGGGTGCCGCCCTCGCTGTCGTCCAGCTCGGCGACCGTGGTGCCGTCGGGGCGGGTCACCCGCAGCGCGGAGTGCATCGCGTCGCCGTGCTCGGTGTGCTCGACGACCAGCAGCGTGCCGTCGTGGGAGAGGTCGGCGACACCGGCGGACTCGCGGTGCCGGTAGATCTCGACGGGCTCCTCGCCGGGGCGGCAGAGGTGGATCGTCGTACCGTCCTCGTCGGTCGAGCGTCCGACGACGGCGGTGCCGTCCCGTCCGATCGCCAGGCCCGCGGGGAAGGACGGGGCGAGCCCGGGCACGGCCGGTTCGTCGTCGCCGCCCTCGAAGGGCTGGCGCATCCAGATCCCGAACTCGTCGCCGTCGGTGTCCGAGAACCACCAGATCTGCTCCCCGTCGGGTGTGAGCACGCCGTCGGTGGTCCCGTTGGGGCGGTCGGTGACCTGGCGGTGGCCGTCCGTGGTCCGGTCCCAGGCATACAGCTCGAACGTGCCCGTGACGTTGGAGACGTACAGCGAGCGGTCGGGAGCGTCCTCGGCCCAGTCGGGCAGCGAGACCCGCGGCGCCCGGAAGCGCTTCTCCCACTCCGGCATGGCCGGATCCGGCTTGGCATCCGTGTTCTGCGTCATGTGCCCATTCTGCGCCGGGGGCGCGGTCCGCGCGGGCGGGGGCCGGGGAGTGGCCGGACAACATCGTTTCGACCAGGGGTCGTTGGGACAAGCGGACGGGACGGGGACGTACGTACGGACACGCACGCAGGACGCACCGACCGGTGAACGGAGGCGACGTGGCTGACGGGACGAGCACGAGCGGCGAACTGAGGGCGCGGTACGGACAGGACGGGACAGGTGAGCCGGGAGGCGGTGGAGCGGTAGCCGGAGTGGACGGTAAGCGAGCAGGCACCGGGACCGGGAGCGGGACGCCGAGCCGGCGCGGGATCCTCGCGATCACCGCGTTCGCGGGCCTCGGGGCGCTCGCGGGCTGCGGCACGGCGCACCCCGACGACGGCAAGGGCGGCGGGGGTTCGGGCAGCGGCGCGGGGCACAAGCCCTCGTCCTCCCAGTCGCCCTCGCCGAGCAGGACCAGGAAGAAGCGGCCGCAACTTCCCCGTGGCGGACGGGAGTTGTTCCCCGAGTACCGCCTCGTCGGCTACTGCGGACTGCCCGGCGCACCGGCACTGGGCCGCCTCGGCGACGGCGACCCCGCAGAGCGCGTCAAGGAGATGGAGAAGACGGCACGCAAGTACGCCGAGGACCGCAAGCCCCTGCCCGTACTCGAACTGCTCGCCACGGTGGCCAATCCCAGCCCCGGCCCCGACGGCACCTACCGCACCCGCACCCCCGACAAGACCATCCGCCGCTTCCACGAACTCGCCCGCGAGCAGGAGGCGTTGCTGCTGCTGAACATCCAGCCGGGCCGCTCCTCCGCGCTGGACGAGGTCAAGGCCCTGGACGACTGGCTGGAGCACGCGGACGTCGGCGTCGCCCTCGACCCCGAGTGGGACATGGGCCCGGGGCAGACGCCGGGCGACACGTACGGACGCATCAGCGGCGGCGAACTCAACGACGTCTCCGACCACTTGGCCGGGATCGTCGACGACCACGACCTGCCGGACAAGCCGCTGGTCTTCCACCAGGTGGCCGACTCCGTCGTCGAGGACGAGAAGAAGATGCGTCCGGCGAAGGGCGTCCCGCTGATCAAGAGCGCCGACGGCATAGGCTCCCCGGGGCTCAAGCGCGGCACCTGGCGGCAGTTGGTGGACGGCATGCCCGACGGGGTGCACACGGGCTTCAAGCTCTTCTACGAGGAGGACGCGGAGACGTCGCGGCTGATGAAGCCGAAGGAAGTGCTGGCGCTCCGCCCGAAGCCGGAGTACGTGATGTACGAGTAGCGTGCGCACATGCCGATGAACCGAGCACACCGCCGACTGTGCAGCTCCGAGAAGTGGGCGCGCGGCGTACGCGAGAAGCTGCTGCCCTGGGCTCTGGAGGACGTCGAACTGGGCGAGGACGTACTGGAGTTGGGCCCCGGGTACGGGGCCAACCTCCGGGTCCTGGTCGAGCAGGTGCCGCATCTGACCGCGGTCGAGATCGACGAGGACACCACGCGTCTGCTCCAGGAGAGCTGGGGCGAGCGGGCCCGCGTCATCCACGGCGACGCCTCGGAACTGCCGCTGCCGGAGCGCAGTTTCTCGTCGGTGGTGTGCTTCACGATGCTGCACCACGTGCCGGAGGCCGCACGTCAGGACGCGATCTTCCGGGAGGCGTTCCGGGTGCTGCGGCCCGGCGGCGTCTTCGCCGGGAGCGACAGCCAGCCCGGCTTCCGCTTCCGGCTGCTGCACATCGGCGACACCATGAACACGCTGCCGCCCGCGACGCTTCCGGGACGGCTGGAGGCGGCGGGCTTCACGGACGTCGCGGTGGACCGGCACCCGGAGTCCGGCGGGATCCGCTTCCGCGGGCGCCGGCCGGAGTGAGCCGTCCCGGCCGGCGTCGTACCCGGACCGGCGGGTGCGGCGCC
>NZ_LJGW01000666.1 GCF_001751255.1 Streptomyces nanshensis
CTCCGCTCGCCCGCCGCCCTCGGCGCCCTGGCCGGGGCGGCGGCGCTGTGCGTGGCCGGGGCGCTCGCGCTGGCATGGCCGCAGACGCCGCACGGATCCGCCGGTACACACGCCGACAAGCCCGGGAACGGCCCGAGTTGCCGTACGACCCGCGTGTACCGGGTGCTGGAGGACGGCGACATCCTCGACTCCGCCCGCCACGACATCGGCGACGTGCACGCCGACGACGTCTTCCGCCTCGATCGTGCTCCCACCACCCGTCCGTACCGCTTCCGCGACTACGGCCATGTCGCCGGCAGCCGTACGAAGGGCTACGTCGACCAGGCCAAGCTCAAGGCGATCGGCAGCCGCTGCGTCGACGACGACGGCTGACGACAGCGGACGCAGCTCCGGCCGACCACGACCCCGCGACGGTCCGCCCACGCTCCGGCGGTCCGGACGGGCGAAACAGCCGGGGGCGCGGCGAGCCTGAACGGCCCCGCCGCCGCGAGCCTTTTCACTCGGGCCCATGTGGCATAAAAATCACATCATTCGCAGGGCCGCTGTCTCCTTCACCGCGCTCATGGCGATCACGGCGCTCGCCGGTTCCGACGCGGTCCGCGCGCAGGCCGCCGGTGCGGCGGACTCCGGACGGCATGCCTCCGGCCCGGACTCCAAGCGCGGCGATCCGCGGCTCGACGGCGCGGAGATCTTCCGCGGCCAGGCCTTCGACACCTGTCACACGCCCTCGGCGTCCGTCATGCGCGCGTGGGCGGGGCGTTCGCCGTTCGGTGCGGCGGGCGTCTACATCGGCGGCCGTGCCCGCGCCTGCCCCAACCAGCCCTACTTGAACAGCTCCTGGGTACGGGCCGTCGACCGCATGGGCTGGAAGCTGCTGCCGGTGTACGTCGGTTCGCAGTCGCCCTGTGTCGAGGCCCCGCGCAAGCGCCGCTACGCCATGACCCACACCGCGCCCACCCAACGCGGGCTGCGCGAGGGCCGGGACGCCGTCGCGTCGGCGAAGCGGCTGGGAATGGCGAAGCACAGCGCCGTCTACCTCGACATGGAGGCGTACGACAACTCCTCCACCCGCTGCGCCGCGACCACCCTCCGCTTCATCCAGGGCTGGAACCGCGCGGTACGGGCGGCGGGTTACTACCCCGGCTTCTACAGCAGTTCCGACTCCGGCATCGAGCACATGGAGGGCGCGCGCAAGGCGGGCCGCAGCAATCTGCCCGAGGCGCTGTGGTTCGCGCGCTGGCGGACGCCGGCCTCCGTGGACGACAACAAGTACCTCGACGCCGGCGCCTGGCAGCCGCACCGCCGCATCCACCAGTACGACGGCAACGTCACGCGTACGTACGGCGGTCAGCGGCTGAGCATCGACCGCAACCTCGTGGACGCTCCCGTCGCCGTCGTCCCCTGACCCGGCCCCCGACCCGACCGCCCCTCCGCAGGCCCCGGTTCCCCCTACGCCCCCGGTATGCACCCTGACTCCGCGGGCGTGCCGGCTCCACCCTGCGGAGGTGCGCCGTACCCCGCCTCTCCCCCCACAGGGGGAGGCAGCTTCGGGACCTCTGGGCGATCCGCGTCAGCGCGCCCGCTCCTAGCGTTGAGCCATGACCACGCCTGGGACAGCCCCGAGCGCACCGGCCGCCGCCGCGGCGCCGACGTTCACGTCGTACGTACGGGCACGCGGGCCGGTGCTGCTGCGCACCGCGCGCTCGCTGACCGCCAATCCGTGCGACGCCGAGGACCTTCTCCAGACCGCCCTCACCAAGACCTATCTGGCCTGGGAGCGGATCCAGGACCACCGCGCACTGGACGGCTATGTGCGCAAGGCGCTGCTGAACACCCGGACTTCGCAGTGGCGCAAGCGCCGCGTGGACGAGTTCGTCTGCGACGAGCTGCCCGAGCCCGAACCGCAGCAGGGTCCCGACCCGGCGGAGGCGCAGGCCGTGCGGGACGCGCTGTGGCAGGCCGTGCTCAAGCTGCCCGCGCGGCAGCGCGCGATGGTCGTGCTGCGCTTCTACGAGGACCTGAGCGAGGTGCAGACCGCCGCGGTGCTCGGGGTCTCGGTCGGCACCGTCAAGAGCGCCGTCTCGCGTGCGCTGGTGAAGCTGCGCGAGGACCGGCAGCTCGCGGCGGACGTGCGGGGCGGCGAGGCCACGGGCCTCACCTCCGCGCGCGAGCCCGCGACCGCCGCCGCGGCCTGAAGCCTCCCGTGTCCGGGACGGATCCCCCCCCGGGGGTACCCCGCCCCGCCTCGAATCTCTCGTCCTCCGACTAGTGACGTACCGCGCGGTATGCGTCCAGAATCGCAGCACCAGTACCCGTACGTAACTCGGGGAGGCACCCGGTGCTCAGCACAATGCAGGACGTACCTCTGCTCGTCTCACGCATCCTGCGTCACGGCTCGACCGTCCACGCCGAGTCGCGGATCACGACCTGGACGGGAGAGGGGGAGCCGCGCAGGCAGAGCTTCGGGGAGACGGGCCGGCGCGCGGCCCGGCTCGCCCACGCGCTCCGCGACGAGCTGGGCGTGGAGCGCGACGACCGCGTCGGCACCCTGATGTGGAACAACGCCGAGCACGTCGAGGCCTACTTCGCCGTCCCCTCCATGGGCGCGATCCTGCACACCCTCAACCTCCGGCTGCCCACCGACCAGCTCGTGTGGATCGTCAACCACGCCGCGGACCGCGTGATCGTCGTCAACGGCTCGCTGCTGCCGCTGCTCGCGCCGCTGCTGCCGTCGCTGGACTCCGTCGAGCACGTCGTGGTCTCCGGTCCTGGCGACACCTCCCTGCTGGCCGGCTGCCGCCAGTCCGTACACGACTACGAGCAGCTCCTCGACGGCCGTCCCACCGACTACGACTGGCCCGAACTGGACGAGCGGGACGCCGCCGCCATGTGCTACACGTCCGGGACGACCGGGGACCCGAAGGGCGTCGTCTTCTCCCACCGCTCCATGTACCTGCACAGCATGCAGGTCAACATGACGCAGTCGATGGGCCTCACCGACGCCGACACCGCGCTGCCCGTCGTGCCGATGTTCCACGTCAACGCCTGGGGTCTGCCCCACGCGACGTTCATGACCGGCGTGAACATGCTGATGCCCGAACGCTTCCTCCAGCCCGGCCCGCTCGCCGAGATGATCGAGGCCGAGCGCCCCACGTACGCCGCGGCCGTCCCCACCATCTGGCAGGGCCTGCTGAGCGAACTCGCCGAGAAACCACGGGACATATCGAGCCTGCGGCTGGTCACCATCGGCGGCTCCGCCTGTCCGCCCGCGATGATGCGGGCCTTCGAGGAGGACCACGGCGTACGGGTCTGCCACGCCTGGGGCATGACGGAGACCTCGCCGCTGGGCAGCTTCGCGCACCCGCCGGCCGGGCTCAGCGCCGAGGAGGAGTGGCCGTACCGCATCAGCCAGGGCCGCTTCCCCGCCTCCGTCGAGGCCAGGCTCGCCGCACCGGACGGCACCTTCGCGCCGTGGGACGGCAAGTCGCCCGGCGAGCTGGAGGTACGCGGCCCGTGGATCGCCCAGGCCTACTACGGCGGTGCGGACGGCGAACCCCTGCGCCCCGAGGACAAGTTCAGCCCGGACGGCTGGCTGCGCACCGGCGACGTCGGCGTGATCACCCCGAACGGCTATCTCACGCTCACCGACCGCGCCAAGGACGTCATCAAGTCCGGCGGCGAGTGGATCTCCTCCGTCGAGCTGGAGAACGCCCTCATGGCGCACGAGGCCGTCGCCGAGGCGGCGGTCGTGGCCGTACCGGACGAGAAGTGGGGCGAGCGCCCGCTGGCGACCGTCGTGCTCAAGGAGGGCGCGGAGGACGTCGGTTACGAGGAGCTGCGCGCCTTCCTCGCCGACCGCATCGCGCGCTGGCAGGTGCCCGAGCGGTGGGCGATCGTGCCGGCGGTGCCGAAGACGAGCGTGGGCAAGTTCGACAAGAAGGTGCTGCGCGGACAGTACGCGGCGGGCGAACTGGACGTGACGCGGCTGTAGCGCTCGTACGGCCTCGTACGGCGGGGGCGGGCCCGGCTCCGGACCGGGCCCGTCCCCGCCGGGTACGGGCGGTCAACGCGCGGAGATCAAGTGGCCGCCGGGACGGCTCAGTTCGCCCCGATCTTCGTCAGCAGGTCCACGATGCGCTGCTGCACCGGGCCGCTCGTCGAGCGCTCGGCGAGGAAGAGCACCGTCTCGCCCGTCGCCAGCCGCGGCAGATCCGCCGGATTCATGTCCGCCGAGGTGTAGACGACGAACGGCGTACGGCTCAACAGCCCGTTCACGCGCAGCCAGTCGATGATCCCCGCCCGCCGCGTGCGTACCTGCATCACGTCCATCACGACGAGATTGGGCCGCATCTGCGCCGCGACGTTGACCGCGGCCTCGTCCGTCGGCGCGTGCGCGACCTGGATGCCGCGCCGCTCCAGCGACGCCGCCAGCGCCCCCGCGATCGGCGGGCGCTCCTCGACCAGCAGGACGCGCGGCGGATGCTGCTCGCTGTCGCGCGGCGCGAGCGCCTTGAGCAGGACGGCCGGATCCGCCCCGTACGCCGCCTCCCGCGTCGCCTGCCCGAGCCCCGAGGTGACCAGGACCGGAATCTGCGCCGCGACCGCCGCCGTACGCAGCGACTGCAACGCGGTGCGCGTGATGGGACCGGTGAGCGGGTCGACGAAGAGCGCCGCCGGATAGGAGGAGACCTGTGCGTCGACCTCCTCGCGCGAGTGCACGATCACCGGGCGGTAGCCGTGCTGCGAGAGGGCCTGCTGTGTCGCGCCGTCCGGTTCGGGCCACACCAGCAGCCGCCGGGGGTTGTCCAGCGGCTCCGGCGGCAGTTCGGCGTCCACGGCCTGCGGCGGCACGGGGACGCCGCGCCCGTCGCTCATCTCCACCGGACTGTTCGGACCGTCCAGCGGCTCGGGGCCCTCGGCGGTGCCGGCCGCCGGTGCCCCGATGCTGAACTCCCGTGCGGGCGGCGGCTTCGCGGGGCCGGGCGCCGCCGGTGCTCCCGTACGTCCCTGCGGCTGCGGACGCTGCGGGGCGGCGGTCTTTCCGGGCTCCTGCCCCGGTTGTCCCGGCTGTCCTGGCTGGTCCGCCTGGCCGTTCTGCCCGTTCTGGCCGGGTGCCGCGAGCTTGCGGCGGCGCCCGGAGCCGGGCGGCGTCGACGGAGTGGACGGTATGGCCGTCGCCGGTGCCGGGGCGTGCGGGGGATGCGGGGACGCCGCGGGCGCACGCGGTACGGAGTGCCCGTAGGACTGCGGACCGCCGGGACGCTCCGTCATTCCGGGCGTGATCGGGATGCCCTGGCCGAGCGTCTGCACCCGGTGGTGCCCGGTCTCGTACGACGCCTGCTCCTCCGGAGCCGGCACCCCGGGCATCGGCAGGCCGCGCGGCTGCGGGGCGCTCTCGGGGAGCGGGCCGCCGCCGAGGATGGGGCTCGCGGCGACGACCGTGTGCTCGACGGGGCGCTGCTCCGCTTCCTCGCCGGGCTGCGGTTCGGGCTCGCCCGGTGCCTGGCCCGGTGCCTGGCCCGGTGCCTGACCCGGTGCCTGACCGGGG
>NZ_LJGW01000673.1 GCF_001751255.1 Streptomyces nanshensis
GCCCGTGCCGCGTGGCGCCCGCCGCCGGCGAACGCGGCCGCGTCCGTACGGACCGGCTGCCCGGCAGCGCCCGCCGCCAGCGCGCCCTCCTGCTGGAGGAAGGCCGTGGCGACCTCGTCCGCGGCGTCGTTCGCCTCGTGGATGCCCGACTTGGTCTTCAGCGGCACCTCCTTGATGCACAGCACCAGGAGCAGACCGAGTAGCGCGACGGGTGCCGCGTACAGATAGATGTCGCCGATCCCGTGTCCGTACGCCGACTCGATGACGCCGCGTATCGGCTTGGGCAGCTCCGAGACCTTCGGGATCTCGCTGCCGGCGCCGCCCGTCGGTCCGCCGTGGTCGATGCCGAGCTTGGCCAGGCCGTCGTCCACGTAGTCGGAGATGCGGTGGGCCAGCACCGCGCCCAGGACGGAGACGCCGACGGCGCCGCCGAGGGAGCGGAAGAAGTTCACCGCGGAGCTGGCGGCGCCGAGGTCGGTGGACTCCACCTGGTTCTGCGTCGCCAGCACCAGGTTCTGCATCATCATGCCGACGCCGACGCCGACTCCCGCCATGAACAGCGCGATGTGCCAGTACTCGGTGTCGTACCGCATGGTGCCCAGCAGCCCGAGCCCCGCGGTCAGCAGGACGCCGCCGGAGCACAGCCAGATCTTCCACTTGCCCGTACGGCTGATGATCAGGCCCGAGAGCGTGGTGGAGAGGAACATGCCGACGATCATCGGGATCGTCATCACACCGGCCATCGTCGGGGACTCGCCCCGCGCGAGCTGGAAGTACTGGCTCAGATAGACCGTCGCGCCGAACATCGCGATGCCGACGAACATGGACGCCGCCGACGTCAGCGCGATCGTGCGGTTGCGGAAGAGCCGCAGCGGGATGATCGGTTCGGCCGCCTTGGCCTCGACGAGGACGAAGAGCAGTCCCAGCAGCAGCGAGCCGCCGACCATCGCGTAGCTCTGCCACGACAGCCAGTCGTACTTGTCACCGGCGAACGTCACCCAGATCAGCAGCAGCGAGGCCGCCGCCGCGACGAGGAAGGCGCCGGCCCAGTCGATCTTCACGCGGCGCTTGAGCAGCGGCAGATGCAGCGTCTGCTGGAGCAGCAGCAGGGCGATGACGGCGAAGGGGATGCCGACGTAGAAGCACCAGCGCCAGCCGAGCCAGCTCGTGTCGGTGATGACGCCGCCCAGCAGCGGCCCGCTCACCATCGCGACGGCGAACGAGGCGCCGATGTAGCCGGTGTAACGGCCGCGCTCCCGCGGCGAGATCATCGCGGCGATGACGGTCTGCGTCAGCGCCGAGATGCCGCCCATGCCGATGCCCTGCACCGCGCGCGAGGCGATCAGCATGCCGGTGTTCTGCGCGAGACCGGCGCTGGCCGAGGCGAGCACGAAGACGATGATGGCCGTCTGTATCAGCACCTTCTTGCTGAACAGGTCCGCCAGCTTGCCCCACAGCGGGGTCGAGGCGGTCATCGTCAGCAGCGACGCCGTCACCACCCACGTGTACGAGCTCTGTCCGCCGCCGAGCTCCGAGACGATCTGGGGCAGGGCGTTGGCGACGATCGTCGAGGACAGGATGGCGACGAACATGCCGAGCAGCAGCCCGGACAGCGCCTCCATGATCTGCCGGTGCGTCATGGGCGGGGTGCTGCCCGTTCCGGAGGACGGGGGGACGCCGTTGTGCGACGCCTCGCCCGCGCCGCCGTGCACACCGGATGGTGTGGTCGTGGCCATTCTTTCCCTAACTCTTCTTCAGTGCCGTGCAGTGTTCCTGCGGTGGTCCGTGGTCGCGCTGTCTCTTGTACCGGCCGTACGGGCCGGTGAGGAGGGGGAGGACGCAGCCGGGGCGGTGACGCGGCAGTCGCCGAAGTCCGCCCGCAGTCGCTCGAGCATCCCGTTCAGCCCCGCGACGTCCTCCTCGCTCCAGTCGTGAAGGATGCTCTCCAGAGCCACGGTCGTGGCCTCCGAGAGCGTGTCCAGTTGTCGCTCTCCCCGCTCCGTGAGGCGCAGCAGCCGGGAGCGTGCGTCCTCCGGATCGGGCTGTCGCTCGACCCACCCGCGCTCCACGTTGTGGGTGACGTGGCGACTGGTGACTGACATGTCTACCGCCATCAGCTCCGCGAGACGACCCATACGCATCTCGCCGTACTTGTGAAGGAGCGTCAACACCCCGGCGGAGCCCGGAGGGCAGTCGGCGGGCAGTGCGCGCACCAACTCCCTTCGGACGGCGCCGAGCCCGCCGAGGTGGCGGGCCAGTTCCTCATAAGTGCTGCGTGCGGCTTGCGCGGGCATCCGTCGTCCCCCGAGATTGTTGCTTTGGGCAACCGTAAATCCGTTAGTTGCGGTACGCAAATTGTCCGAGGTGCCCGCGGAGGCAAAGAATCAGCAAAGCGGAGCCGTACGGGAGTCGTGGGGGAGCCGTGGGGAGGGCCCGTACCGACGGGGCGGCCGCGGGTACGGGGCTGTCCGCGCCCGCGCGGCGTTCGCTATCGTCCTGCCCCATGGCTCACAACCCGCATGCCCCGCAAGGTCAGGACCCCTCGCAGGACCCTGCCGGCAGCACGCAGATGTTCCGCGCGTTCGTCGACGAGGAGAGCGCCGCCCCCGGTGCTCGGCGAAGCGCCGCACCGCAGCAGGCGTCGTCCGGCTCCCGGGTCGGCCTGATCGTCGGCGTCGTCGTCGGGATCGTCGTCGTCGCGGCGGCGGTCTGGCTCGCGATGGCCTGACGGGTCCGCGCTCCGCAGACCCTTACCGTCCTGCCGCCGACCGCTCGACGGACCTCGCGCCGGCGACATGACGTGCCGTGCCGAACCGAGCCGTGCGGCCGACGTGTCGCACGTTCCGCGGTTCCCGCGGCCGGTGTGCGTTCGTGCGTACGCGTTCCAACGGCCCCGCGTCCGCGGGGCCTTCGCGCGCCCGCCCCGTGCCCGTACGCCGGTGACACGTACGGGCCGAGCGTGCGCCGGCGCTCACTCCTCCGCGATCAGCCCTTCGCGGAGCTGTGCGAGCGTGCGCGTCAGCAGCCGCGAGACGTGCATCTGCGAGATGCCGACCTCCTCGCCGATCTGTGACTGCGTCATGTTGGCGAAGAAGCGGAGCATGATGATCTGCCGTTCACGCGGCGGCAGTTTGGCCAGCAGCGGCTTCAGCGACTCGCGGTACTCCACGCCCTCCAGCGCGCTGTCCTCGTAGCCGAGCCGGTCCGCGAGCGAGCCCTCGCCGCCGTCCTCCTCCAGTGCGGGGGAGTCGAGCGAGGAGGCGGTGTAGGCGTTGCCGACGGCGAGCCCGTCGACCACGTCCTCCTCCGACACCCCCAGCGCGTGGGCGAGTTCGGGAACGGTCGGGGAGCGGTCCAGCGTCTGCGACAGCTCGTCGCTCGTCTTCGTGAGCGCCAGGCGCAGCTCCTGGAGGCGGCGCGGCACCCGTACCGACCACGAGGTGTCGCGGAAGAAGCGCTTGATCTCGCCGACCACCGTCGGCATCGCGAACGTCGGGAACTCCACGCCGCGCTCGGCGTCGAACCGGTCGATCGCCTTGATCAGACCGATCGTCCCGACCTGGACGATGTCCTCCATCGGCTCGTTGCGGCTGCGGAAGCGCGCCGCCGCATACCGCACGAGCGGGAGGTTGAGCTCGATGAGCGTGTCCCGCACGTAGGTGCGTTCCGCGCTGGGGGCGTCTCCCGAGCCGTCGGGCTCAGGGGAGGTCTTGGAGAGCGTGGCGAGCCGCAGGAAGAGGGAGCGCGAGAGGGTGCGCGTGTCGATGGCATCGTTTTCTGCGGGGGCTTCGGGGGCTCCCATGGCGTCGACGTCGTCGGTCGTGTTCTCGGTGAGCACCTTCGAGCTGCCCAGTTCTACGGACATGCCACCCCCTTGAGGTCGCGGACGGATCGCAGCGGCGCCCTCATGCGAGGGGAGCACCTCCCCCTGCATACCGGAAGCGCCGTCGCGGCAAACGCAGCTCTTGCAGAATGTCACAAGTAGGCAACGCGACGTAGCCCCATGTCGATAAAACTGCACAGACGGGGAAGTTGAGCCGTCGTCCTGGCTGGCTCTGTCCGGTTATGACTCGATTCGGTTCGCGGCCCGCAGTCGCGCGAAGCTCCGCGACAGCAGCCGGGAGACGTGCATTTGGGACACACCCAGCTCCGCGCTGATCTGAGACTGCGTCAGATTCCGGTAGTAGCGCAGCAGCAGGATCCGCTGCTCGCGTTCGGGGAGCTGGACGAGCAGATGCCTTACGAGATCGCGGTGTTCGACCCCGTCGAGCTCCGGGTCCTCGTAGCCGAGCCGGTCGAGCAGGCCCGGCAGTCCGTCCTCGCGTTCCTGTGCGGCCTCCAACGACGTTGCGCGGTAGGAGCGTCCGGCCTCGATGCAGGCGAGGACCTCCTCCTCGGTGAGCTTCAGCCGCTCCGCGATCTCGGCGGTGGTGGGCGAGCGTCCGAAGCTCGTCGTCAGGTCCTCCGTCGCGCTGCTGACCTGGACCCACATCTCGTGCAGCCGTCTCGGCACGTGCACGGTGCGGACGTTGTCGCGGAAGTAGCGGCGGATCTCGCCGATGATCGTCGGCATCGCGAATGTGGGGAACTGCACACCGCGGTCCGCGTCGAACCGGTCGATGGCGTTGATGAGCCCGATGGTGCCGACCTGGACGACGTCCTCCATCGGCTCGTTGCGGCTGCGGAAGCGTGCGGCGACGTAACGCACGAGGGGAAGGTTGGCCTCGATGAGTGCGGTGCGCACCCGTTCGTGTCCGGCGGTGCCGGGCTCCTCTCCGGCGAGCTGCTCGAAGAGCTCCTGGGTCAGCGCCCGGGCCTCCGCGCTGCGGCTCTCGCGGGTCTGGGTCGCCGCCACTCGGTCACCACCTCATCGGGTCCGGTCGCTCCACTCTTCGGCCAAAAGCGGTCATAGCATCACAAGACATGTGCAACGTGTGCAAGCACCGTAATTTGCCGTGTTGGTGAGGAGTTGAGAAGTTCGGCGGTGTCCGTACGGAGCCCGTACGGAACCCCGCGACGGGTGCCGGCGACCGGTGCGCGGCGTCCGTCGGCTCCGGGCGGTCGGACGCGCTGCCCTCGCACCGGTGACGGGCGACGGCCGAATGCCCCGGCGCGGGCGGGGCGGCGACGGACGGTACGCAAGCGCCCCCGCGGCGAGCGGGAGCGGGGGAGAGGGGAGGGACGGTAAGCGCGGGAGCCCGGACGATCGGGACCGGCGTGCTACCGCACCACCTCGGTCATGAAGTGGCCCACGCCTTGTGCGGCGCTGGATATGCCCTCGAAGCCGACCTGGACGAGGTCGGCGGCCCGCTCGGGGGAGGTGATGATCGTATACAGGACGAAGACGGTGAGCACATAGACCGCGATCTTCTTCGCCTGCACCATCCCGCTCCTTCCGTGGCTGCCGGACTCCCCCTCGTAAGCAGTCGGGTGAGTCTAACCACGGGCGGGTGCGGCGCGATCCACGCGCGGGGCGGCAAAGTGGCCGTAAACAGGGCTCTTTGACCGGTACGGCACGCGACGTTCTTCGATCGTTGCACCGGCTTCACACACGGAGGACACGGAGCGACGGCCGGACCGCGCCGTGCCGCGCGGCCGTCGCGCCGGGGGCGGTCAGTCGCGGAGGGGGCCGTGCGTCCCGCCGGCG
>NZ_LJGW01000675.1 GCF_001751255.1 Streptomyces nanshensis
CCCCGCGCCGCAGGCGGCGCCCGCCGCTCCCACAACTCCCGCCGCCCCGGCGGCACCTCCGCCGCCGGCCCCCGGCGCGGGCAAGATCAACCTCGACAAGGGCAAGGTCAGCCTCCAGAAGAACCAGACGGTCTCGCTCACCAAGGGCGGCCGCCCGGTGCTCAGCAGCGTCCGCATGGGCCTGGGCTGGGAGCCGGTCTTCCGCGCGGGCCGCCGCGCCAAGGAGATCGACCTGGACGCCTCCGTCATCGCCTACGACGCCCAGCGCAAGAAGCTCGACGCCTGCTACTTCGGCAAGCTGATGATCCTCAACGGAGTCGTCCAGCACTCCGGCGACAACCTCACCGGCGAGGGCGGCGGCGACGACGAGATGATCACCGTGCACCTCGGCGATCTGCCGCCGGAGGTCACCGGACTCGTCTTCACCGTCAACTCCTTCTCCGGGCAGAAGTTCACGGAGGTGGCCAAGGCGTACTGCCGTCTCGTCGACGCCGCCACGGACCAGGAGCTCGTCCGCTTCGACCTCAGCAACGCCGAGCCGCGCACCGGCGTGCTGATGTGCAAGCTCGTACGGCAGCTCTCCGGCGAGTGGGACATGACGGCGCTGGGCGAGTACGTCGACTCCCGTACGGTCCGCGGCATGGTCAAGCCCGGGGCCGCCGCGCTCTGAGCGTGACCGGGGCGGATCCGGGGTACCGCGGGGGCACGGACACATCGGTGCGCGGACGCGCCGCTCCCGCGGGCCCGGCATTCCGCACGGGCGCACCGGTCCGGCGCGGGTGCGCGGGCCGCTTCCGTACGCGCCGCGCGCACCCGTACCGCAGCAGCAGGCACCCGAAGCAGCCGAAGGAGGCGCTCACATGGCCATCGCCACGGTGAATCCGGCCACGGGCGAGACCCTGAAGACGTTCGAACCGCACAACGACGGCGAGATCGAGGAGCGGCTCTTCCGGGCGCAGCGCGCCTTCCGCGAACACCGCCTCACCGACTTCGCGCAGCGCTCCGCGCTGATGCAGCGCGCGGCGGACCTGCTGGAGGAGGACCAGGAGAGCATCGCCCGCACCATGACGACCGAGATGGGCAAGCCCCTGGTCGCCGCGCGCGCCGAGGCGGCGAAGTGTGTGAAGGCGATGCGCTGGTACGCCGAGCACGCCGAGGCACAGCTCGCCGACGAGCACCCGGCGCCCTCCGACGTACAGGACTCGGGCGCCACACGGGCGTTCGTGCGCTACCGGCCGCTGGGCCCGGTGCTCGCCGTCATGCCGTGGAACTTCCCGCTCTGGCAGGTCGTGCGCTTCGCCGCGCCCGCCCTGATGGCGGGCAACACCGGGCTGCTCAAGCACGCGTCCAACGTGCCGCAGACCGCGCTGTATCTGGAGGAGCTGTTCCTGCGCGCCGGCTTCCCCGAGGGCGCCTTCCAGACGCTGCTGGTCGGCTCTGGCGCCGTCGCCGATCTGCTGCGCGACGAGCGCGTCGTGGCCGCGACGCTGACCGGCAGCGAGCCCGCGGGCCGCTCGGTCGCCTCCATCGCGGGCGACGAGATCAAGAAGACCGTGCTCGAACTCGGCGGCAGCGACCCCTTCCTGGTGCTGCCCTCCGCCGATCTGGACAAGGCCGTACGCACCGCCGTCACCGCCCGTGTGCAGAACAACGGCCAGTCCTGCATCGCCGCGAAGCGCTTCATCGTCCACGCCGACGTCTACGACGAGTTCACGGCGCGGTTCGTGGAGCGCATGTCCGCGCTCAAGGTCGGCGACCCCATGGAGGAGGACACCGACATCGGTCCGCTCTCCAGCGCACAGGGCCGCTCGGACCTGGAGGAGCTCGTCGACGACGCCACGCGCCGCGGCGCCACCGCGCAGTGTGGCGGCGGGCGTCCGCTGCACCTCCCCGACGGCTGGTTCTACGAGCCGACGGTGCTCACCGGCGTCACCGAGGGGATGCGCATCCACCGCGAGGAGGCGTTCGGACCGGTCGCGTCCGTCTACCGCGTGGACGGTCTGGACGAGGCGATCGAGCTGGCCAACGACACGTCGTTCGGGCTGAGTTCGAACGCGTGGACCCGCGACTCCGAGGAGCAGGTACGCCTCACCCGCGATCTGGAGGCCGGCGGGATCTTCTTCAACGGCATGACGGCCTCGCACCCGGGGCTGCCGTTCGGCGGCGTCAAACGCTCGGGCTACGGGCGGGAGTTGGCCGGGCACGGCATCCGCGAGTTCTGCAACGCGACGACGGTGTGGTTCGGCCCGGAGCAGTAAGGCGGGCGGCGACGGCGTACGGGGCGGGGGCGCGGCGGCTCTGACGGGACGGGGCCCCGCTCCGGGGACGACTCCGGGGACGGCGCGACCGGTGCCGTCCCCGAGAGGCCCCGCCCGGTGACCGGTCGGCGCGACCGCCCGTGTCAGACGGGCGAGTTGACCGTGCGCCCCAGGTGCCGGGCGAAGAACCGGACCGCGCTGTCGGCCTCGAACCTGGGCAGCTCCTTGTGTCTGCCCGCGTTGGCGTGCAGCGTCTTCTCCTGCGAGGCGAAGGCGTCGAACAGCGCCAGCCCCGCCTCGCGCGGGATGTGCTCGTCGTCCCACTGCATGGCGAACTCGACCGGCACGGTGATCCGTTGCGCCGCCTCGGCCAGGACGTCGGGCCAGTGCTGGCCGAACACCGCGGCGGTGATCCTTGGTTCGGCCGCCACGAGCGGAACTCCGATCGCGGTGCCCAGGTTGAGGCCGAAGTAGCCGACCGGTCCGCCGGTGCCGATCTCCGGAAGCTGCTGGAGGGCGTCCAGCGTCGCCCGCCACTCGGGCACGGCGCGCTGCGCCAGGTCCGCGTTGTAGCGGACGACGACCGGCCCCTCCGGTTCGCCCGCCGATCTCGCCCGGTACAGCGCGGCGGTCTCCCGCTCGTCGTACGCCGTACGCGGCCGGTCGCCGTGACCGGGTGCGTCGACGCAGACGACATGGAAGCCGCAGCCGGTCACGAGCCGGTGTGCTCGGCCCGTCATGGCCGGTGCCTTCTTGTGCGTACCGCCGCCGTGCCCCATCAGCACCAGCGGCGCGCGCCCGTCACCGGAGGCCGGGGACCAGAGCACGCCGGGGACGCCGTCCACGGTGAAGTCGCGCTGAGCCATACCGTCCGAGGAGGACTCGGCGGTGAACTGCGGTGCATGCACAGGTGTTTCCTTCCGGGAGTGCCTTGTGGCCGAGGCGCTCCCGGCGACACCTACGTCGCTCGCCCGACCGTGACGGAGAGAGGGAACACCCACGTCGATGCGGCGTTCATGGGTCTCACCTCCCCCGGCGGTGCCACGGTCGCCGGCAAGCTACCAGCCCCAACTGCCTGCTTTCCAACGGTTTTTCCCCACATGGTCACGGCTCGGGGCGGCTCCCCGGGGGGAACCCATGGCGTTCCGTGCGTCCGCCTCCGCCACGGCCCGGACGCGTACCGCGCCCTCCGTACGCCGGTAGTCTCACGGGCGCCCGTGGCTCGGGGCGGCAGACGTACGGCGTCCGGCACCCCGTCCGGCCGTTCCCGTCTCCCCCGCCGTCCCCCGACCGGAGGTCGAACTCCCGTGACCGTACGAGCCGTCCGTACCGAGAAGCAGGGGCCGGTCACCACCGTCGTCCTCTCGCGGCCCGCCGCGCGCAACGCCGTCGACGGCGCCACGGCGGTCCAACTCGCCGACGCCTTCCGCGAGTTCGAGGACGACCCGGACGCGCTCGCCGCGGTGCTGTGGGGCGAGGGCGGCACGTTCTGCGCCGGCGCGGACCTCAAGGCCGTCGGCACCGACCGGGCCAACCGCGTCGCCCCCGACGGGGACGGGCCGATGGGCCCCACCAGGATGCGGCTGACCAAGCCCGTCATCGCGGCGGTCAGCGGGCACGCCGTCGCCGGCGGACTCGAACTCGCCCTCTGGTGCGATCTGCGCGTCGCCGAGGAGGACGCCGTCTTCGGCGTCTTCTGCCGCCGCTGGGGTGTGCCCCTCATCGACGGCGGCACCGTGCGCCTCCCCCGGCTGATCGGTACGAGCCGGGCGCTCGACATGATCCTCACCGGCCGTCCCGTCCAGGCGTCCGAGGCGCAAGAGATGGGGCTCGCCAACCGGCTCGTCCCGCACGGGCAGGCGCGCGCCGCGGCGGAGGAACTCGCCGCGCAGCTCGCCCGCTTCCCGCAGACCTGTCTGCGCGGCGACCTCGCCTCCGTACACGCACAGCAGGGCCTTCCGGAGGACGAGGCCATGGCACGCGAACTCCAGTACGGCCAGGCGCCGTTGAGGGAGGCGGCGCAGGGAGCGGCCCGCTTCGCGTCGGGCGCGGGCCGCCACGGGGACTTCGACGCGATCTGATCCGCGGGGCGGCCCGGCCCCGTACGTCAGCCCAGCCTGCTGCGCGCCTTGAACGCCGCCTTGCGCGCCTCCTTGGCGCTCTGCTTGTCCGGGTGCACGCGCCCCATCGCCTCCAGGACGTCCGCCGTCGCCGGGTGGTCGACCTTCCACACCTTGTCGAAGAAGCCGGTGTACTGGTCGACCAACCCCTCGATGAGGCCCTGGAGTTCGGGCGCCTCACCGGCCGTCGCGAGCTGCGCGGCGATCGTGTCGACCGTGAGCCAGAAGACCATCTCCTCGTCCGGCTGCGGCACGTTCTGCGCGCCGTGCTCGGCGAGCCACACCCGCGCCAGCCCGCCGAGCTGGCGGTCCTCCAGCACCTCGCGCAGCGCCGGTTCGGCCTCGCCGCCGGTGAGCGCAAGCGCCTGCTGACAGGAGAGCCGGCGGGCGGGAGCGTCCATGTCGGCGCCGCGGGCCGCCGCCAGCAGTTCACGGGCCGCCGCGAGAGGCGCACGCTCGGCGAGCCAGGACTCGATCTCCGCCTGCGCGTTGGCCTCGGTGTAGGCGGGCAATGCGCCAAGCAGCCGCTGTGCATCCGCACGTGCGAGATCGCCCACGGCCGGGGCCTCGACTCCCGCCTCGCGCAGGCGCGTACGGACACCGTGTACGCCGAGCCGCGTCAGCCGCACCATGCCGTAGCGGGCGACGTCCTCGTCCCCGAGGCCCTCCGGCAGCTCCGCGTCCTCGTCGGCCTCCTCCGTCAACGCCTCGTCCACGGGCTGGTATTCGACGAGTCCGACGGGCGCGAGCATCCGGAACTGCTCGTCGAGCTTCATCATGGCCGCGGAGACCTCTTCGAGCACGGCGTCCGTCGGCTCCTCCATGTCGTCGGGGACGATCATCGACGCGGCGAGCACCGGCAGCGGCACCATCGCACCGGCGGAGGCGGCCTGGTCGGTCGCGGTGAGGACGTAGAGGTTGCCCAACGCGCCGTCCAGGAAGTCCGCTTCCTGCTCCGGGTTCCAGTCGAGGGAGTCCAGGTCGATGGAGTCCGGGTCGATCCGGCCCTCGTCGTCGGTGACGCCGTCGAGGCCGCCGACCAGGTCCTCGAAGCTCGGCGTCGCGGCGTCGGCGAGCACGCTCTCCAGGCCGCTCTGCCAGATCTCCAGCACGTCCTCCGGGCTTCCGGCGCCGCGGAGTTGGGCCAGCTCCTCGGCGGGACGCGCGATACCCACGGGCTCCTCGGTCAGGAGCGTCCCCGTACCGCCGGATCCGCCCGGCCCGTCCTCCGTAGCGTCTCCGCCGTCCGCCGCCGCGCCGTCCGTCCCCTCAGCGCCCTCCTCACCGTCCTCCTCACTGTCCTCCTCGACGTCCAACAGCCCGACGTCGACGGCCAGTTGCCACGCCTGTGCCGTGTACATCTCCCCGTCCTCATCGTCCGAGAGACCGAGATGGGCGACCGCCTCCTTCAACTGCGGTGCGAGCAGCTCCCCTCCGGCGCCGACGGGCACCCCGGCGCCCGGCGCGCCGTCCGCGGCGCCACCGGCGGCGCG
>NZ_LJGW01000015.1 GCF_001751255.1 Streptomyces nanshensis
TCCTCGCCGGTGCCGCCCGCGGGCGCCGCGTCCGCCGCGGCGGCGCCGCCCTCCAGCGGCCCGGCCGACGGATCGGTGTCCACGGCGATGATGGCGGTGCCGACGTCCACCGTCGTGCCCTCCTCGAAGCGCAGCTCGTGCACCGCTCCGTTGAAGGGAATGGGCAGTTCGACCGCCGCCTTGGCCGTCTCGACCTCGCAGACGACCTGGCCGTCCGTGACCGTGTCGCCGGTCTGGACGTACCACTTGAGGATCTCCGCCTCCGTCAGACCCTCGCCCACATCGGGCATCTTGAACTCGCGGATGCGGGTCGCGCTCTCAGTCATCGTCACGACTCTCCTCAGTACGCCAGCGCACGGTCGACGGCATCGAGCACCCGGTCAAGCCCCGGAAGGTACTCGTCCTCCAACCGGGCCGGCGGATACGGCGCGTGGAAACCGCCCACGCGCAGCACCGGCGCCTCCAGGTGGTAGAAGCAGCGCTCCGTGATCCTGGCGGCGACCTCCGAGCCGGTCCCCAGGAATACGGGTGCCTCGTGCACCACCACAAGCCTTCCGGTCCGCTCGACCGACTTCTGAAGGGTGTCGAAGTCGATCGGCGACATGGACCGCAGGTCGACGACCTCGAGGGAGCGCCCCTCCTCCTCCGCGGCGGACGCGGCCTCCAGACACGTCTTCACCATCGGCCCGTACGCGGCGAGCGTGCAGTCCCCGCCCTGCCGCACCACCCGCGCCGCGTGCAGCGGCGCCGGGATGGCGGTGACGTCGACCTCGCCCTTGTCCCAGTAACGGCGCTTGGGCTCGAAGAAGATGACGGGGTCGTCGCTCTCGACGGCCTGGCGCATCATCCAGTACGCGTCCGAAGCGTTCGACGGCGAGACGCACTTGAGGCCGGCGACATGGGCGAACAGCGCCTCGGGCGACTCGCTGTGGTGCTCGACGGCGCCGATGCCGCCCGCGTACGGGATGCGGATGACGACGGGCAGCTTGATCTTGCCCAGCGCGCGGGCGTGCATCTTCGCGAGCTGCGTGACGATCTGGTCGTACGCGGGGAAGACGAAGCCGTCGAACTGGATCTCCACGACGGGCCGGTAGCCGCGCAGCGCGAGCCCGATCGCGCTGCCGACGATGCCGGACTCCGCGAGCGGGGTGTCGATCACCCGCTGCTCGCCGAAGTCCTTCTGCAGACCGTCGGTGATGCGGAAGACGCCGCCGAGCTTGCCGACGTCCTCGCCCATGACCAGAACCTTGGGGTCGTTCTCCATCGACGAGCGCAGGGCTTCGTTGAGCGCCTTGGCGATGGGCATCTTCCGTACGTCCGGGGTGCCGGACGCGGCGGAGGCGGAAGCGGTCGATGTGGCAGCGGCCATGTCAGCGGCCCTCCCCTGCGGATGCGGCTGAGTGGGCTGGCTCGTCCGGGTCGGCGAAGGACGCGAGGTACTCGGCGAACTGGGCGCGCTCCTCGTCCACGAGGGCGTGACCGTCGGCGTAGACGTTCTCGAAGATGGCCATGGTGTCCGGGTCGGGCATGGTGCGGATCGCCTCGCGCACATGCTTGCCCATGGCCTCGCTCTCCTCCTCGACGGAGGCGAAGAAGGCGTCGTCCGCGAGCCCGTCCTTCTCCAGATACGTCCGCAGCCGCGCGATCGGGTCCTTGGCCTCCCACTCCGCGCGCTCCTCGTCCCGGCGGTAGCGGGTGGGGTCGTCGGAGGTGGTGTGGGCGCCCATCCGGTAGGTGAACGCCTCGATGAGCATGGGCCCTTGGCCGCTGCGGGCACGCTCGACGGCGGCACGGGTGACGGCGAGGCAGGCCAGCACGTCGTTGCCGTCGACGCGGACGCCGGGGAAGCCGAAGCCCGCGGCGCGCTGGTAGAGCGGCACACGGGACTGGCGCTCGGCGGGCTCGGAGATCGCCCACTGGTTGTTCTGGCAGAAGAAGACGACCGGGGCGTTGTAGACGGCGGAGAAGGTGAAGGCCTCCGCCACGTCGCCCTGGGAGGAGGCGCCGTCGCCGAAGTAGGCGATGACGGCGGAGTCGGCGCCGTCGAACGTGACGCCCATCGCGTAGCCGGTGGCGTGCAGGGCCTGGGAGCCGATGACGATCGTGTAGAGGTGGAAGTTGTTGCTCGTCGGGTCCCAGCCGCCGTTGTTCACGCCGCGGAACATGCCGAGCAGCTTCGTCGGGTCCACGCCCCGGCACCAGGCGACGCCGTGCTCGCGGTAGGTCGGGAAGACGTAGTCGTCGTCGCGCAGCGCACGGCCGGAGCCGATCTGCGCGGCCTCCTGGCCCAACAGGGAGGCCCACAGGCCGAGTTCGCCCTGCCGCTGGAGGGAGGTCGCCTCGCTGTCGAAGCGCCGGGTGAGCACCATGTCGCGGTACAGGCCGCGCAGTTCCTCGTCGCTGAGGTCGATGGCGTAGTCGGGGTGCTCGACCCGCTCGCCCTCGGGCGTCAGGAGCTGTACGAGTTCGGTGCCGGCGGAACCGTCCACGGCGGGGGCCGCCTTCGTCGTCCTCGTGGTCCGAGCCGTCCGCGTCGTCTTGGCGGACGCGGTGGACTTCGCCGCCTTGGCCGTCTTGGCGGGCTTCGCTGCCTTGGCCGCCTTGCTCGCCTTGGCCGTCTTCGCGGGCTGCGCCGTCTTGCTGGTCCGCGTCGACTTCGCGGCCTTCGCCGGCTTCCCGGAGTTCTCCGTCTTCGCGGGGCTCGCGGCGCCCGCGGACTTCGAACGCTTCGCGGTGGCCGCCGTCGTACCGGTGGTACCGCCGGCCTCCCGCGGTGCGGACGCCGACTTCTTCGTGGCGCTCTTGCCTCCGGTGCCGCTGCGGCGCGCCATGCTGCGCGCGGCAGTGCTCTCCACGGTCACGTGTGCTCCTCTTCTGTCCGGCCCCCGGGGTCGCCGGTGGCCTGGGGATCCCCCGCCGCGAGGCGGAGGGAGGCTCGTCCGGTCCCGTACGGCGCACGGGGGTGGGTGCGGCACGGACGGCAACCGGACGGTGACGATGTCTCGGTTAAGGCCCGCTGAAGCAGTTCCCAGGACTCCATACATGCATGAAGCCGCCCTGACCTGCAACTTTGCTCGGATTTCCAACTAAAGGCGCTGGATGTCCTGGCAAGCCGGGCGGTCATGGACGTCACTGGTCACAGCCTCGCGGGCCTCGTGGACCTTCCCCTACGCCATCAGCGCCGGGGAGGCCCCATGCACGGTATCCCGCGGCTCCAGAGTGCGGGAAGGGCGGAGCGGGGACCAGTGTGTGAGACTGAAAAAATGGAAGAAAGCACGCAAATCACTGTCTTCCTGCTCGACGATCACGAGGTCATCCGCCGCGGTGTGCACGAAATGCTCTCGGCCGAACCCGACATCGAGGTGATCGGTGAGACCGACAACGCGGCCGACGCCCTGCGGCGCATCCCGGACGCGAGGCCCGACGTCGCCGTGCTCGACGTACGCCTCCCCGACGGCAGCGGCATCGAGGTCTGCCGGGAGCTGCGCTCGCGCAACCCGGAGATCGGCTGTCTGATCCTCACCTCCTTCTCGGACGAGGAGGCACTCGTCCATGCGGTGCTCGCGGGCGCCTCCGGCTATGTGCTCAAGGGGATCCGCGGCGCCGAGCTCCAGTCGGCCGTACGGGAGACGGCCGCGGGCAAGGTGCTGATCGGGCCGGACGCGGCCCGGCGGGTGGTCGAGCGGCTGCGCAGAGGAGCCGGTGCCGGGGGGCCGGACGGGGGAGGCGCGGCGCGCACAGCGGGAGCGGCCGGCGGCGGGAGCGGCGAGGCGAGCGCGGAGCAGCGGCTGGCGGCGCTCACCGGCCAGGAGCGCATCATCCTGGATCTGATCGGCGCGGGCATGACGAACCGGGCCATCGGCGAGGAGCTGAACCTCGCCGAGAAGACGATCAAGAACTACGTCTCGCAGCTTCTGTCGAAGCTCGGCATGGAGCGCAGGACGCAGGCCGCCGCGTACGTCGCGAGGATGCAGGCGGCCGGGCGGGACGACGGCCAGAAGGGCCAGAAGGGGCCGGGTACGCAGGGCACTTGAGCCGCACGCGCCCCGGGCCGGAAGGCCGGACCCCGGGTGCGACGGATGCCCCGGGTGAGCGCCGTACGGGACGGGGGAGCGCCGCCCGGTCAGTCCTCCGGACCCCCGGGACCGCCGTTCTCGCCGCCGCCGTCGTCCGTACCGCCGTTGTCGTCCGACGGCGTCTCGGACGGGGTGTTCGTGGGACCGCCCGTGTTGCCGTTGTTGGTGTTGCCGCCGCGGCCGCCGGAGGCGGTCTCGCTCGGGGAGCCGGTCGGCTCGTCCGACGGCGAGCTCTGCGTCTCGCTCGGCGTCGTCTCCGACGGCCTCTCGGACGGGGTGGTCTCGCCGGTGTCCCCGGTGCTCGTGCCCGGGTCCTCTTCCGTCTCGGTCAGCGTCGGCGTCGGCTCGTCGGACGTCTTCTTGTCCTTCGGCTCGGACGTCGAGGTCTCCGGCTTGGTGTCGTTGCCGCCCTTGCCGGACTCGTACGTCGCCGCGAAATAGATGCCCGCGGCGACGGCGATCACGGCGACGAACGCGATGAAGGCGAACTTCACGCCGTTGCCGCGCCGTTCGTCACGGCGCGGGCCGCCGTCGAAGCCTCCGTCGTCCCGGCCGGGAGCGCCCATCAGCATCGGCGGTGCGAGCTGCGAGGTGTCGCCGTGTCCGGGGTGCTGCCGGGCGTCGGCGCCGGGGACGCCCATCGCCGGGGTCGAGCCGCCGGCGTGCGCGACCGGACCGGTGTTCCACATCCCGCCCGTGTGGCTGCCCTGTTCGTGCAGCATCCGCAGCCCGTACTGGGCGAGGCCGCGCATCTCCTCCGCGCTCTGGAACCGGTCGTCCGGGTCCTTGGCGAGGGCGCGCATCACCAGTCCGTCGAGCTCGGGCGGAGCGGTGTCGGAGGCCTCGGACGGCGGCGCCGCCTCGTCCTGCACATGCTGGTAGACGACCGAGAGCGGGGTCTCGCCGGTGAACGGCGGGCGGCGCGTGAGGAGTTCGTAGAGGAGACAGCCGGTGGCGTAGAGGTCGGAGCGGATGTCGACCGTCTTGCCGAGCGCCTGCTCCGGAGAGAGGTACTGCGGCGTGCCCATCACCATGCCGGTCTGGGTCATGGTGTTGGAGGCGCCGTGCAGGGCGCGGGCGATGCCGAAGTCCATCACCTTGACCGCGCCGGTGTTGGTGATGATGACGTTGGCGGGCTTGATGTCCCGGTGGACGATGTTGTGCTGATGGCTGTAGGCGAGGGCCTCCAGCACGCCCGAGACGATGATCAGGGCCTGGTCGGCCGGCGGTGCCTCGGCGTTCATCAGCAGATCGCGGATCGTACGGCCCTCGACCAGCTCCATGACGATGTACGGCGTGACGTTGCCGCCGATCGTCTCCTCGCCGGAGTCGTAGACGGCGACGACGGCGTGGTGGTTGAGGCCCGCGACGGACTGTGCCTCACGCGTGAAGCGGGCCTTGGAGACCGGGTCCTCCGCGAGGTCCGAGCGCAGCAGCTTCACCGCGACCGTACGGCCCAGGCGCAGGTCCTCGGCGGCGAAGACCTCCGCCATGCCGCCGCGGCCGAGACGGTGTGTGAGGCGGTAACGGCCGTCTCCGACAAGACCGTTGTTGCCCCACAGCTCCGGCGATTCGGCCATGGAGCCGCCCATGGCGTCCGGGTCCGGGGGACCCCCGCCGGCCTGCGTCTGTGCCATCTGTCCTCGCCGTGGGTCGAAATACCGTCATGCCGTGGGTCGCGCGTTGCCTACCCCCTTGCTCGAGCCTCATGCCCGGACGCGCCGGTACGGCCCTGCTCCGCTTTGGAGGCTACAGGCTCGGGAGAGTCACTTGGTGGGGAAGGATCAGCCATCCAATCGGTCGCGGTGCCCGGCTGGCAAGTTCGCAGGCGACGGACGCGGGGCCCCGCGGACGGGCCCGTCGAGACCTTTTCGAGACCTTCCCGGGGTGCTCCCGAACCGTTCCCGTCGCCCTCCCGCGGCCCCTCCCGCAACCCGCGCGGAACACCCAGCGCACGGTCCCGTACTGTCCCGCTACGCCTCCCCTGTACCGCCCTTGCACCGCCGCGCACTTGCACACCGCACGTCCCGGCGCAAGGGCCGCCCGGCGGCAGAGCAGCCACAGTTGTAGGCACAGGTTGCCCATCCGGTTACGGAACGGGCACTGCGCTTGACGTCACAGAGCGCAGCGGCAGACTTGAGCGGGTACAAGACTGAGTAAAGATCAGCGGGTCTCCGGGGCTGGAAACGAGCCCTCGGATCGGAACTGTGCGGGGGCGTGCCGCCGAGGGGGAGCAGTCAGATGAGTGACGACGGCGGACAGGCTGCCGCGGAGTACTTGGGCCGTACGGTCGGAGGCGGGCGCTTCCAGCTACAGAGCCTGCTCGGCGCGGGGGGCATGGCCTCCGTCTATCTCGCCTACGACTCCGTCCTCGACCGCCAGGTCGCGGTCAAGACGCTGCACACCGAACTCGGCCGCGAGCAGTCCTTCCGCGAGCGCTTCCGCCGCGAGGCACAGTCTGTCGCGAAGCTCACACACACCAACATCGTCTCCGTCTTCGACTCCGGCGAGGACGAGATCGACGGCGCGATGGTGCCGTACATCGTCATGGAGTACGTCGAGGGCAAGCCGCTGCGCTCCGTACTGGACGAGGACATCGCGCAGTTCGGGGCGATGCCCGCGGAGAAGGCGCTGAAGATCACCGGCGACGTGCTGTCGGCGCTCGAGGTCAGCCACGAAATGGGCCTCGTACACCGGGACATCAAGCCCGGGAACGTCATGATCACCAAGCGCGGCGTGGTCAAGGTCATGGACTTCGGCATCGCGCGGGCCATGCAGTCCGGCGTCACGTCGATGACGCAGACGGGCATGGTCGTCGGCACGCCGCAGTATCTGTCGCCGGAGCAGGCACTGGGCCGCGGCGTCGACGCCCGTTCCGACCTCTACTCGGTCGGCATCATGCTCTTCGAACTCCTCACGGGGCGGCTGCCGTTCGACGCCGACTCCCCGCTGGCCATCGCGTACGCGCATGTGCAGGAGGAGGCACCCACCCCCTCGGCGATCAACCAGTCGCTGACGCCGACCGTCGACGCGCTGGTCGCGCGGACCCTGCGGAAGAACCCCAACGAGCGCTTCCCGTCGGCCGAGACGATGAACCAGGAGTGCACGCGGGTCGGCCGGCAGGCCGCGTCCGCCGGTGCCTCGCCCTCGATCGTCCAGGGGCTGCCGGTCGCGCAGAGCGGTGCGGGCGTCGGGCAGGCCGTCTTCCCGCCGGTGGGCGAGGGCACACCGCCGCCGCAGGGAGTGCAACAGCCCTACCAGGCACAGCAGTACGGCGGTTTCGGGCCGTCGACGCCTCCGCCGCCCGGCACGGCGCCGATGAACCAGTACGCGCCGGGGGCGCCGTACGCGCAGCAGGGCGCGGGCCCGCACACACCGCCGCCCTACACGCTCTCCCCGCAGGGCGCCGGCAGACCTCCGGCGCGTAAGAACAACACGGCGCTGATCGTCGGTTCGGCGGTGGCGGTCGTCGTCGCGGTGACGGCGATCGTCGTGGCCTTCGTGACGACCAGCGGTGACGACGACCCGGTCGCGACCCACAGCCCGTCCGTCGCCGCCCCGCAGGACCCGGGGAACGCCCCCTCCTCCGACCCGACGACGAGCAGCGGCAGCGACGAGGACGAAGGCAACGGCTTCAAGCCGGAGGACAAGTCCAAGACGATCGAGTCGTCCCGCTGCACGAACGCCTCCGACAGCTACTCGGACGCGCACAAGAAGATCGTCCCCGACTTCACCTACAAGAACCTGGACTCGGTCAAGAAGTGCATCAAGGCCGCGGGTTGGAAGCTCGGTAAGATCTCGCACGAAGACGAGAACATCTGGGGCAAGAACATGGTCCTGGAGCAATCCCCGGACGGCATCGAGTACTTGGACCCGGACGAGGACAAGATCGATCTGACGGTGTCCACCGGCAAGCCCGGCGACTGACGGGCCCGCACCACACGGTCCCCTCAGCCGGCCGCACCGACCGGGGCGCCCGACGCGCACCGCACGCGCCGGGCGCCCCTCCTGCTGTCCGGGCCCCGACCGATCCGGAGAACTCCGGCCCGGCCTGGCCCGCGCCCGTCAGCCCTGGCCGGAGGCTCCCTGCGAGGGACGCCGCACCTCGACCATGCGGAAGCGGTCGGCGACGAAGGCGCTGTCGCACAGGGCCGCGTTTGCGGCCGGATTGCCGCCGGAACCGTGGAAGTCGGAGAAGGCCGCGGTCTGGTTCACATAGACCCCGCCGGTGAGATTGAGCGAGAGCTGCGCGCACTCGTCCAGGCAGGCGTCCTCGATCAGACGCTCGGCCGCGGGCGACGTCGTGTACGCGCCGACCGTCATGGCGCCCTTCTCCCGGACCGTACGCCGCAACAGCGCCACGGCGTCCGCGGTGGAGTCGACGGCGACGGCGAAGGAGACCGGCCCGAAGCACTCCGAGAAGCACACCGCCTCCGCCTCCGGGCGCGCGGCGTCCAGCTTCACGATGACCGGCGTACGCACCTGGGCTCCCGGGAAGTCCGGGTGCTCGACGGTGCGGGAGGTCAGCGCCACCTCGCCCAGCGCGGCCGCGGACTCGATGCGCTCGCGCACCTGCGGGTTGACGATGGCGCCCAGGATCGCGTTCGCACGGGCGTCGTCGCCGAGCAACTTCCCGACGGCGGCGGCCAGATCGGTCACGACCTCCTCGTACGACTTGTGTCCCGCGTCGGTGGTGATGCCGTCGCGCGGGATCAGCAGATTCTGCGGCGTCGTGCACATCTGGCCGCTGTAGAGCGAGAGGGAGAAGGCGAGATTGCCCAGCATGCCCTTGTAGTCGTCAGTGGAGTCGACGATCACGGTGTTGACCCCGGCCTTCTCCGTGAAGACGCGGGCCTGGCGGGCGTTGGCCTCCAGCCAGTCGCCGAACTCGGAGGAGCCCGTGTAGTCGACGACGCGGACCTCGGGGCGCAGCGCCAGCTCCTTGGCGATGCCCTCGCCCTCGCGCTCGGCGGCCAGCGCGACGAGGTTCGCCTCGAAGCCGGCCTCCGTCAGCACCTCGCGGGCGATGCGGACCGTCAGCGCCAGCGGCAGCACCGCACGCGGATGCGGCTTGACCAGCACCGGGTTGCCCGTGGCGAGGGAGGCGAAGAAGCCCGGATAGCCGTTCCAGGTGGGGAATGTGTTGCAGCCGATCAGCAGCGAGACGCCGCGGCCGACCGCCGTGAACGTCTTGTCCAGGTCGAGCGGCTCGCGCTTGCCCTGCGGCTTGGACCAGGCGGCGGCCTCCGGCGTACGCGTCTGCTCCGCATAGGCGTAGGCGACGGCCTCCATGCCGCGGTCCTGCGCGTGCGGGCCGCCCGCTTGCAGCGCCATCATGAACGCCTGCCCGCTGGTGTGCATCACCGCGTGCGCGAACTCGTGCGTACGGGCGCTGATCCGGGCCAGGATCTCCAGGCACACCGCGGCCCGCACCTCCGGGCCCGCCGCACGCCAGGCCGGCATCGCCTTGCGCATCTCCGGCAGCAGCACGTCGAGGTCGGGGCGCGGATACTCGATGCCCAACTCCAGGCCGTACGGCGAGACTTCGGTCGCCGTCCAGCCGCCCTCCGGGCCGGCGGTGCCCGGCTGGCCCTCGATCTCGAAGCGGCCGCCGCGCAGCGCGTCGAAGGCGGCCTGGCCCTGTCCGGCGCTCAGCGAGCCCTCGATCTGCGAGCCCTCCCCGTACGCCTTGGGGTGCTCGGGGTGCGGCGACCAGTACTCGCGGCTGCGGATCGCCTCCAGCGCGCGGTCGAGCGTGGGACGGTGCCTCTCGGTCAGCCGGGCGGCGGAGAGCGCGGCGCCTCCGGCCGGAGTCGCGGTGGTGGTCACGGGTGCGGTCACGAACGACCAACTCCTCGTCGGGCTTCGGGCTGGGTGGCTGGCGCTGTCCTGCGCCGCGTCGCCCGCTCACCCCGCGAGGTGTGCGCGGCTCCGCGGGCCCTGCATGGGCCGCACTCGGCTGTCCTCCGAGCGGCGACAGGTAGATACTGCTACCGAACGATCGGTCGGTGCAAGGGGGACGATGAGCCTGTGGACAACGCGGATAGCATCGGCCGCATGCCGGTCAAGCGCGACACCTACACCCCCGATTCGCTGCTGAAGGTCGCCGTGGAGGTGTTCATCGAGCGCGGGTACGACGGCACGTCGATGGAGCACCTCTCACAGGCCGCCGGCATCTCCAAGTCGTCGATCTACCACCATGTGCGCGGCAAGGAGGAGCTGCTGCGCAGAGCGATAAGCCGGGCCCTCAGCGGCCTCTTCGGCGTGCTCGACGAGCCCGCGGCCCGCGAGGGCCGCGCGATCGACCGGCTGGAGCACGTCACCCGCCGCACCGTCGAGGTGCTGATGACCGAACTGCCGTACGTGACGCTGCTGTTGCGCGTGCGCGGCAACACGGACACCGAGCGGTGGGCGATGGCACGCCGCCGCGAGTTCGACCAGCGGGTCTCGGAGCTGCTGAAGCAGGCGGTCGCGGACGGCGATCTGCGGGCGGACGTGGACGTACGGCTCGCGACCAGGCTGCTGTTCGGCATGATCAACTCCGTCGTGGAGTGGTACAGGCCCTCGCGCGCGGGCCGCGGCGGCGCCGCCACGAGCGAGGAGGTCGCCGAGGCCGTCGTCCGCACGGCCTTCGCGGGTCTGCGCAACGACTGAGAACGACTGAACGGGCCGGCCTGCCCCAGGACGTACGGGGAGTCCGCCTCAGTCCGTATCCGTCCCCGGCCCCGGCCCCGGCCCCGGCTTCGTCCTCGTCCTCGTCCCGCGCCCCGGTACGTCCACGAGCACGCCCGGATTGAGGATCCCGCCCGGGTCCAGCACCCCCTTGGCCGCCCGCAGCGCGAGCGCGAACGGCTCCGGCCGCTGCCGGTCGTATCCGGGCCGGTGGTCGCGGCCCACGGCGTGATGGTGGGTGACGGTGGCCCCGTGCCGCGTGAGCGTCTCCATCGCGGCACTCTTGATCTCGTCCCACATGGCAACCTCCGCCCCGCGGCGCCCGGCGGCGATCACGGTGAAGTACGGGGCCGGGCCGTCCGGATAGACGTGCGTCAGGCGGCAGTTGACGAGTCCGGGGCGGCCGGTGACCTCCTCGACCGCGGCCCCGATGCCGCTGCGTATCTCCTCGTAGAGACCGGGGAAGCGGTCCCAGGTGCAGGCCGTCTCGAACGTCTCGGTGATCGCGCTCATCCGCGCCAGCCCGTCCCGTACGTACGGCATGCGCAGGAACGCCGACCGCCACGCGCCGACGGTGGCGTCGCCGCCCTTCTCTTCCTCGTCGCCGGGAGGGGCGACCGTGCCGCCGTGGTCGGCGGCCAGGGCGCACAGCTCGGCGAGCGTCCCGTCCACCGGACGGTGCGCCGACTCCACGCCCAGCACCAGCACGCTCTCGCCGCCGTGCGCGGCCTCCGCGAGGGCGGCCTCACCGGGGTCCAGGAGGCGGCAGTTGGCCGGGTCCAGACCCGACTGCGAGATCGCGCGCACGGCCTCGGCCGCGTCCGCGAAGTCCGCGAACCGCACGGCGGCCGACGCCTTGTGGACGGGACGGTCCTGGAGCCGCATCCACGCCTCGGTGATCACGCCGAGTACGCCCTCGGAGCCGAGGAAGAGCCGGTCCGGGGAGGGGCCCGCGCCCGAGCCGGGCAGCCGCAGCGACTCCGACGTACCGGCGGGAGTGACCACGCGCATCGACTCGACGAAGTCGTCGATACGGGTGCGCTGCGTCGCGTAGTGACCGCCGGCGCGGGTGGCGAGCCAGCCGCCGAGGGTGGAGAACTCGAAGCTCTGCGGGAAGTGGCGCAGCGTCAGGCCGCCGCCGTGCTCGCGCAGCCGCTGCTCCAGGGCGGGCCCGAGGACGCCGGCCTGGATGCGTGCCGCCCGGCTGGTGGTGTCGACCTCCAATACGCGGTCCATCGCCGTGGTGTCCAGCGACAGGACGGCCGCGTGGTCGCCGCCGCGGTACTCGACGCCACCGACCACCGAACTGCCGCCGCCGTACGGGATCACCGCGACGTTCCGGTCCGCGGCCCAGTCGAGGAGGCCCGTCAACTCCCGCTCCGTACGCGGGTGGGCGACGAGATCGGGGGCGGCCGCCAGGTCGCCGTGCAGGGCGCGTACGACGTCCCGGTACGCCTTGCCGTACGTGTGGGCGGCGCGGTCCGCCGTACCGTCCGAGACCAGATGCGCGAGGGCGGCGGGCGGTGCGACGCGGGGGCGCGCGAGCTCCAGACCGCGCGGGTCGGGCACCGGCAGCGGCTCGGACGGCAGTCCGGGGACCAGAGCGGCGAGGTCCGCGCACTCGCGGTCCGGAAGCGCCCGGTCGCTGCGGCCCCAGCCCCACCAGGAGCGGGCGGTGGCGCGCGGAGGGTGCTCGGCAGCCGTCATCGGGGGCCTCTCGTTCGGGTCGGGGGCGGGGGTCGAGGTCGGGATCGGAAGCCGGGATCCGGAGCCCGGTGCTCCGGCCGGTGCGTCAGATGTCCGGCTCCAGATGGGTCTCCTCGAAGACCAGCAGCGTCCGGGTGCTGATGACCTCCGGGATCGACTGGATCCGGGTGAGCACCAGGTCGCGCAGCGAGCGGTTGTCGGCGGTGTGCACCAGCAGCAGGACGTCGAAGTCGCCGCTCACCAGCGCCATATGCGTCGCCCCGGGCAGTCGCAGCAGCTTCTCGCGCACGCTGCGCCAGGAGTCCTGCACGATCTTGAGCGTGATGTACGCGGAGGCGCCCTGGCCCGCCCGTTCCTCGTCGATGCGGGCGCTGAAGCCCCGGATGACGCCGTCGTCCACGAGGCGGTTGATACGGGCGTAGGCGTTGGCGCGGGAGATGTGGACCTGCTCGGCGAGCGCCCGCACCGACATCCGGCCGTCCGCGCGCAGCAGCCGCAGGATGTCCCTGTCGACCGGGTCGAGCGGGCGTGCGGGCGGGCGCGGATCCAGTCCCGGGGAGGGCTCCGCGCCGGGGATCACGGGACCGTCGGACGCATCGGCAATATGTCCGTCCGGCATGCCGTGGGACCTCCCCTCGCTGGACACCTTGCGTCCATCGAACGCACGATCGCGCCACTTGTCCACAGGCTGCCGTCGCCTGTAGCCAAAATGTGCCGGCAACCGAACAATCGGTAGGGGAGCACGACGACAGCGCGCTTCCACGCCCATCGGGGCCTGCCCGGATCACCGCACCCGGACAGGCCCTGGAGCCCTGAGTACCCGAGACCCGGGTCCGCGGGGCCCGAGTGCCGCAGCCGGCGCCGGGCGACCGGGACCGACGAACGACCGAACGACTTCTCAGCCCTGGCAGCCCCCTTGAGTGAGGTGCTCACCCATGACGGTTCTCGAGCAGTCCGGTGCCTACCACCTCGCACCGCCCCCGGCCTGGCGCCCCCGCCGCGACCCCGCCCCCCTGATGCCGGACGGCGAACCGTTCCGGCTGCTGGGCACCGAGGCGGAGCTGGAGGGCGCCCTGCTCCGCGAGCTGTACGGGCAGTTGGTGCGCGGACGCCGCTTCAACGAGCAGGCGACGGCCCTCACCAAGCAGGGCCGCCTCGCGGTCTATCCGTCCTCCACGGGCCAGGAGGCCGCCGAGGTCGCGGCGGCGCTGGCCCTGCGCGAACAGGACTGGCTCTTCCCCAGCTACCGCGACACCCTCGCGGCCGTCGCCCGCGGCCTCGACCCCGTGGCCGTGCTGTCGCTGCTCCGCGGCGACTGGCACAGCGGCTACGACCCGCGGTCGACGCGCGTGGCGCCGCTGAGCACCCCGCTCGCGACCCAGCTTCCGCACGCGGTCGGCCTGGCGCACGCCGCCCGGCTCAAGGGCGACGACGTGGTGGCGCTCGCGATGGTCGGCGACGGCGGCACGAGCGAGGGCGACTTCCACGAGGCGCTGAACTTCGCCGCCGTCTGGCAGGCCCCCGTGGTCTTCCTCGTACAGAACAACGGCTTCGCGATCTCCGTACCGCTCGCGAAGCAGACGGCCGCCCCCTCCCTCGCGCACAAGGCCGTCGGCTACGGCATGCCGGGACGGCTCGTGGACGGGAACGACGCGGCGGCCATGCACCACGTGCTCACGGACGCGGTGGAGCGGGCCCGCGCGGGCGAGGGCCCCTGCCTGGTGGAGGCCGTGACATACCGCCTGGAGGCGCACACCAACGCCGACGACGCCACCCGCTACCGGGAGGCGGCCGAGGTCGAGTCCTGGCGCGAGCACGACCCGGTCGCGCTGATGGAGCGTGAGCTGCGCTCGCGCGGGCTGCTGGACGACGACGGCGTACGGGAGGCCGGCGAGGCGGCCGAGCGGATGGCGGGCGACCTGCGTGAACGCATGCACCAGGAGCCGGAGTTGGCCCCGATGGACCTCTTCGACCACGTCTTCGCCCGGCGCACGCCGCAGCTCCAGGGCCAGGCCGAACAGCTCCGCGCGGAGCTGGCGGCGGCCGAGGCGGAGCACACCGGGACGGCCGGCGGATCCGGGAGCACCGGGCACCGCACCGACGACCAGGGGAGCCGGAAATGAGCACAGCGACGGGCACGTCGTCGCCGCCCGGTGCGCAGCCGTCCCGGGAGCCCGCCCGTAAGCCGTCCACGATGGCGCAGGCGCTGAACCGCGCGCTGCGCGACGCCCTCGCCGACGACCCGGACGTGCACGTCTTCGGTGAGGACGTCGGCACGCTCGGCGGCGTCTTCCGTGTGACGGACGGCCTGGCGGCCGAGTTCGGCGCGGACCGCTGCACGGACACCCCGCTCGCCGAGGCCGGCATCCTCGGCACGGCGGTGGGCATGGCGATGTACGGGATGCGGCCCGTGGTCGAGATGCAGTTCGACGCCTTCGCCTATCCGGGCTTCGAGCAGCTCGTCTCGCACATCTCCCGCATGCGCAACCGCACACGGGGCGCCCTGCCCATGCCGCTGACGGTGCGCATCCCCTACGGCGGCGGCATCGGCGGCGTCGAGCACCACAGCGACTCCTCCGAGGCGTATTACATGGCGACGCCCGGACTGCACGTCGTCACGCCGGCGACGGTCGCGGACGCGTACGGGCTGCTGCGCAAGTCCATCGCGAGCGACGACCCGGTCGTCTTCCTGGAGCCGAAGCGGCTGTACTGGGGCAAGGACGACTGGTCGCCGGAGCGGCCCGCCGAGGTCCCGGAGATCGGCCGCGCCGTCGTGCGGCGTCCCGGCTCCTCGGCGACGCTCATCACCTACGGCCCCTCGCTGCCCGTCTGCATGGAGGCGGCGGAGGCCGCCGCGCGCGACGAGGGCCTGGAGCTGGAGGTCGTCGACCTGCGCTCGCTGGTGCCCTTCGACGAGGACACGGTCGTCGCGTCCGTACGGCGCACCGGCCGCGCCGTCGTCGTACACGAGTCGACGGGCTTCGCCGGTCCCGGCGCGGAGATCGCGGCGCGGGTGACCGAGCGCTGCTTCCACCACCTGGAGGCGCCGGTGCTGCGCGTCGCGGGTTTCGACATCCCATATCCGCCGCCGATGCTGGAGCGGCACCATCTCCCGGACGTGGACAGGGTGTTGGACGCCGTCGCGCGGCTCCAGTGGGAGAGCGAGTGGCGCTCCGGCGAGGAGTCCGGGGGCCTCGGGAGCCTCGGGGGAGGGGTGCGCTGATGGCGTCCGTACGGGAGTTCACGCTTCCGGATCTGGGCGAGGGCCTGACGGAGGCGACCGTCGTGCGGTGGCTGGTGGCCGTCGGCGACGTGGTGGCGGTGGACCAGTCCGTCGTGGAGGTCGAGACGGCCAAGGCGCTCGTGGACGTGCCCTGTCCGTACGGCGGCGTCGTCACGGCGCGGTACGGGGCGGAGGGCGCCGAAATCCCCGTCGGGGCACCGCTGTTGACGGTGGCCGTGGGGGCGTCGCAGGAGACGCCGCAGGGCGGCGCCGGCAGCGCGAACGGACATGTGCCCGCCACGGACGGTACGAACGGTGCGGCCGGTGCGGGTGGTACGAGCGGTGCGGACGCTGCGGACGGGGCGGCCGCCGGAGGCGAGAGCTCCGGCAACGTCCTCGTGGGCTACGGCACCGGGGCCCCGTCGGGCCGCCGCCGTCGCGCACGGCCCCGTCCGGCCGTCGGTTCCACGGTGCCGGAGGAACGGACGCCGCGTACCGCCCCCGTTCCGGCCGCGTCGCCCGGCCCGCAGACGAGCGCCCCGGAGGCGAGCGCGCAGCGCGGACCGGTCGCCGTCATCTCCCCGCTCGTACGACGCATCGCCCGCGAACACGACCTCGATCTGCGCGCCGTCAGCGGCAGCGGCCCGGACGGGCTGATCCTCCGCGCGGACGTGGAACGGACGCTGCGCTCCCGTACGGAGACGGCGGGGACGACGGCACCGGCCGCTCCGGCGACGGCACCCGCGGCGCCGTCCACACCCGCGGCACCGTCCGCACCCTCCGTACCGGAGACGGCGACGCGCATCCCCCTCACCGGATTCCGCGGCACCGTCGCCGACAAGCTCTCCCGCAGCCGCCGTGAGATCCCCGACGCGACCTGCTGGGTGGACGCCGACGCGACCGAACTGCTCGCCGCACGCCGCGCGATGAACTCCGCCACGGGCGTCGGCGGCCCGAGCGGTTCCTCCGACGCAGCGGCCGAGGGCGCACCCAGGATCTCCCTGCTGGCGCTCCTCGCCCGCATCTGCACGGCGGCCCTGGCCCGCTTCCCCGACCTCAACGCGAGCGTCGACATGGACGCCCGCGAGGTGGTCCGCCACTCCGAGGTGCATCTCGGGTTCGCGGCGCAGACCCCCCGGGGTCTCGTCGTCCCGGTCGTACGGGGTGCGCACGCGCTCGACACCGCCGGGCTCAGCCGGGAACTGGCCCGGCTCACCGAACGGGCCCGCACCGGCGAACTCACGCCGGCCGACCTGACCGGCGGCACCTTCACCCTCAACAACTACGGCGTCTTCGGCGTCGACGGCTCGACCCCGATCATCAACCACCCCGAGGCGGCGATGCTCGGCGTCGGCCGCATCACGGAGAAGCCCTGGGTCCACGAGGGTCAACTCGCGGTGCGCAGCGTCGTACAGCTCTCCTTCACCTTCGACCACCGGGTGTGCGACGGCGGCACGGCGGGCGGCTTCCTGCGCCATGTCGCGGACTGCGTGGAACAGCCCGCGGTGCTGCTCCGTACGCTCTAGGGCGTGACACCTGACGTCCACGCGTACCACCACGACGCCGTCGTCCTCGCGGGCGGCGGCGCCCGGCGCCTCGGCGGCACCGACAAACCGTCGCTGACCGTCGGCGCCCGCACGCTCCTCGACCGCGTGCTGTCCGCGTGCGCGGGCGCCGCCACCACCGTCGTCGTCGGCCCGCGCAGGCCGACGTACCGTCCGGTGACCTGGGTGCGGGAGGACCCGCCGGGCGGCGGCCCGCTCGCCGGGCTCGACGCGGGGCTGCGCGGTGTGACCGCGGAGACGGTGCTCGTGCTCTCCGCCGATCTGCCCTTCCTCCAGCCGGAGACCGTACGCACGCTCCTCGCGACGGCCCATGCCCGGCCGCCCGGTGAGCCGGAGACCGCACGAGCGGCGGAGGACGCGGACGGCGCGGACGGCGCGCTCGTGAACGACGGCCGCGACCAGCCGCTCCTCGCCGCCTACCGGACCGAGTCGCTCCGCCGTGAACTGGCCCTGCTGCACACGGAATACGGGACCCTCAACGGTCTCCCCTTGCGACTGATCCTTCCCGAGCTGAGACTTCGACGCATCGACATCGCTGTGGGTCGCCGACCTTCCGCCTCCGCCGCCCTCGACTGCGACACCTGGGAAGACGTCGCCGCCGCCAGGGCCCGTATCAGGGAGCATGACACCGTGCTGGACGAATGGATGGCCGCAGCCAAGGCCGAACTCGGCGTCGATCTCGACGTGGACACGGCCGTGCTTCTCGACCTGGCACGCGACGCCGCGCACGGCGTCGCCCGTCCCGCCGCACCGCTGACGACCTTCCTCGTGGGCTACGCCGCCGCTCAACGGGGCGGCTCCCCCGAGCAGGTCGCGGAGGCCGCCGCCAAGGCCGCCCGCCTGGCGGCGCGTTGGGCCGAGGAGGCCGCGGAGGACGAGGAGAGCGGCCGAGGGGGCGAAGGGGAACAGGGCGACGGGCGATGAGCGACGCCGACGAACTCGACGAGGCGATCGCGCTGGCCAACGGCGCGTACGGCGGCGTACCCGTGACCGCTCCGGGCACGGCCGCACGCGGTGCGACGCCCTCGCGCCCACGCGGCGGCGGCCGGTNTGGCAGCCCCCGACTGGCTCGACGACCGCTCCGCCCGCCGGCACCCCCGTACGTCCAAGGACACGGCCGAGCCTGCCGGCGCCCGGTCCGGCAGCGCCTCCCGTACCACCGGAACCCCCGGCACCTCCCGCCACGGGGACGGTCCGCAGGACCCGGCCCCCTCCCACGCCCGCGACGTCCCCTGGCCCGACGCCCGCTTCCGCGCCGCCCGCGCAGCGAGCCGCCTCGCCTCCCACGTCCTCCCGCTCGACGAGGCGCTGGACCACGTCCTCGACGCCCCGCTCGACGCCCTGACCGATCTGCCGTCCTTCGACACCTCCGCCATGGACGGCTGGGCCGTCGCAGGTCCCGGCCCCTGGACGCTGAGCGAGGGCGCCGCGGACGGCGGGATCCTCGCCGGCACCCTCGTCGAGCCGCGCGCCCTCCCGGACGGCGAGGCCGTCCCCATCGCCACGGGCGCCCGCGTACCGTCCGGCGCGAGCGCCGTGCTGCGGCACGAGTACGGCGAACTGGACGGCTCCCGGCTGCGGACGAGGAACCCCGCGTCGCGTCCCGAGCCCGGTACCGACATCCGGCCCCGCGGCCAGGAGTGCCGCTCGGGCGACCGGCTGCTGCCTGCCGGGACCACCGTCACACCCGCCGTGCTCGGACTCGCGGCGGCGGCGGGCTACGACCGGCTGCCGGTCACGCGCCGCCCCCGCGCCGAAGTCCTCGTCCTGGGCGACGAGTTNCCCCGCGCCGAAGTCCTCGTCCTGGGCGACGAGTTGCTGCACCGCGGCGTCCCGCACGACGGCCGCATCCGCGACGCGCTCGGCCCGGCCGTCGCCCCGTGGCTCGCGCAGCTCGGCGCCGACGTCGTCGTCACCCGCCGCCTCGGCGACGACGCGGAGGCGCTCCACGAGGCCGTCGCCACCACCACCGCCGATCTCGTCGTCACCACGGGCGGCACCGCGCGCGGCCCCGTGGACCATCTGCGTCCCACGCTCGACCGCGTCGGCGCGCGTCTGCTCATCGAGGGCGTCCGTGTACGCCCCGGCCACCCCATGCTGCTGGCGCGACTGCCCGGAGCAGCAACCGAGGGGACGTCCGGCGCACGGGCCGTGAGCACCGCAGGACCCGGCGGCCCGTTCCTGGTCGGCCTGCCCGGCAACCCCCTCGCGGCGCTCTCCGGACTCGTCACGCTCGCCGCCCCGCTGATCCGTACGCTCGGCGACCGCCGCACCGAACGCGAGGTCTCCGCGCGCCTGACCGACGACGTACCGGGACACCCGCGGGACACCCGGCTCGTGCCCGTCGCCTACTCCCCGTCGGACTCCCGCGCCCGTCCGCTGCGCTACCACGGTCCCGCGATGCTGCGCGGCGTCGCCACCGCGGACGCGCTCGCGGTCGTGCCGGCGGGCGGCGGCGCCGCGGGCTCCGGAGTACGGGTGCTGCCGCTTCCGTGGTTCGCATGGTGAAGCACCCCGCGGACGGGAGCGACCACTACCGCATCCTGCTGCCGCGCTCCGAGGTCAGCCCGCAACTACAGGTCGGACGGCGCCTGTTGGCGGCGCTCGTCGTGCTCGGCCTGACCGTACTGATCGTCTATCTCGACCGCGGCGGCTACAACGACAACGCCGACGGCAAGGTCTCCTTCCTCGACGCCGTCTACTACACGACCGTCACCCTCTCCACGACCGGCTACGGCGACATCGCGCCCGCGAGCGACAGCGCCCGCATCGCGAACATCCTGCTCGTCACCCCGCTCCGCATCCTGTTCCTGATCATCCTCATCGGCACCACGCTCGAAGCGCTCACCGACCGCACCCGCGAGCAGTGGCGCCTGGCCCGCTGGAGGTCCCAGTTGCGCGACCACACAGTCGTCGTCGGCTTCGGTACGAAGGGCCGCTCGGCGGCGCAGACGCTGCTGTCCACCGGCGTGGGCCGGGACCGGATAGTGGTCATCGACCCGAACCACCATGTGGCGAAGGCCGCCAACGACGAGGGCTACGTGAGCGTCTCGGGCGACGCCACCCGCAGCGACGTCCTCGCCCGCGCCGAGGTGCGCCGGGCCAAGCAGATCGTCATCGCGACCCAGCGCGACGACACCGCGGTGCTCGTCACGCTGACCGCGCGCCAGCTCAACCGGCGGCTGAAGATCGTCGCGGCGGTACGGGAGGAGGAGAACGTCCCGCTGCTGCGCCAGTCCGGCGCCGACGCGGTGATCACCAGCGCCAGCGCCGCCGGCCGTCTCCTCGGGCTCTCGGTGCTCAGCCCGAACGCCAGCTCCGTGATGGAGGACCTCATCCAGCAGGGCTCGGGCCTCAGCCTCACCGAACGGCCCGTCACCAAGGCCGAGGTGGGCCGCCCGCCGCGGGAGTGCCGGGACCTCGTGGTCACGGTCGTACGCGGGCACCGGCTGCTCGGGTACGACGACCCGCAGGCGGACCCGCTCCAGTCCACGGACCGCGTCGTGGTGATCCAGCGCTCGGCGGCGCCGCATCCGGGCGGAGGGTCGCTCGGGAGCACCGATCCGACGCACAGCGGCTCGAACGGCCCGGGGGCCGCGGGCGGTACCGGGAACTCCGGCAACGGTCCGGGGCCGGGCGGTGCGGGTACCGGCGGCAGCTCCGGAGGTCCGGGCGGTACGGGCGGCCCCGGCATCGTCGGCTTCTGGCGGCACGAGCGCGGGGGCGGCTGAGCACGGGGGCGACAGCGCCGG
>NZ_LJGW01000024.1 GCF_001751255.1 Streptomyces nanshensis
GGGCAGCCACAACGGCGCCCGCCCGCCGCGGATCCCCGTACGCGCCAGACCCCGCAGGGGACAGGAAGCATGATCAGCACAGGAGACCCCGTGGACCACCGCCTATCCCAGAAAACGCGACGGACCGTCGTCCGGAAGCTTCGCACCACCGGTGATCTTGCCGCGCCACTCACCGCCGTCGCGCTGTTCACGCTCGCCGCGGTCGTGGCCATCGACGACGGCATCCTGCACCGCGGCCCCCAGACGAGCCTCATGGACTTCATGCTCCGCAGCTTCGCCATCTGCGGTATCGGCATCGTCCTCCAGAAAGTGGCGATCTTCTCCGCCGACGTCATCGATACCGCCGAGAGCGAGGCGGCAGCCGACGCCGCGCTCGTCTTTCACCACCTACGCGAAGACCTCATCAACGGCGCTGACCCGGACCGCATCCGAGAGGCCCTGGCGAGCGCCAACGTCGGCAGCGCCTTCAGTGCTCTGACCGCCGACCTCGCGGCCCTGTACAGCCTCACCGGCGATGACGACTCCGCCGAGGAACTACGGAAGGCCACAGCGAAGCTCCGCGACGCCGACCAGGACATCGCCCTCCGCCGGTACTGACCAAAGCCGCCGAGCCCCGCCGCCGACCCGACGACCGCAGAGCTCCCAAGCAACCGTCACCCCACCTTGCCCCCCGAGGCCCCTGAACAACGCACGTACGGCAGTCGGCGGCGCATCCCCCGGGGGGATGTGACCGTCCATCGGCCGCGACGAGCACCCCCGGCCCGCAGGGCCGCCCGACACCGCTGTACGGCATCACCTGCCGGCTGAACCCGCCCGCTCTCCTTGCTGCTCCAGCGCAACACCGCGCTGGAGCAGCAAGGAGGCCGGACAGTCCGCAGCCAGCCCAGCCCTACAGGCCAAGGAGGCCCACCACGTGAAAGAGAAGATCCACTATGTGGCGACGACACCCGACGGCGCCATCCCCGACAGTGTCGCCGCCGGTACTCCGGTCAACCTCGCCGATCACGTCGGCGAGACGATCGAGCACCCGAACCCCGGCCGCGAGTGGTACGACGAGAGCGAGTTCTCCTACTTCCGCACCTACACCAGCATCGGGGAAGTCCTCGAACGCATCGACGACTGGCCGGTGCGGCTGTGGATCGTCGAACCGGTCGGGGAGACCGGCAACTGGTCGCCGCGCCACTACCCGTACTGGGTCCTCGCCCACAAGGTGCGCGTCGCAGAGGAGATCGAGCCCTGGCGGGCCCTTGGCCCCCGCGGGAACAAGGTGCTCGACTTCATCGATCGGCAGCTTCCCACGAAGGCCCGGCAGTGGATCAGCCGGTGGCAGGCCGACCCGCAGGGGATGCAGCAGCGCTTCACCGACTGGTACGAGGACCCCACGGAGGAGCGCAACAGCCTCGAGATGGCCCTGCGACACGTGGCCGAGAGGGCCCGTACCTCCCGCCGCGAAGCCGCACGCGACGTTGCCCGGAACCTCGCCGCGCGCGCGGCAGCCCAGGCCCTGTCGGACACCGGCGTAAACGACGGTCCTTACGAGGCCTACCGCGGCCGCGACACCTTCCTGGAATCCGTCATGCGATTCCGGCGCGACCAGAGCGACAGCGAGCGCCTCACGGACTACGTCACCGCCCGAGCCACCAGCCTCGCCGCCGCCATCCAGTTCCAGGACCGCCTCGAACTGCGCGAACTCCAGGCCCTCCGCGCCCCCGACCTTGAGAGCGCCGCTGCCTGAGCGGCCGGGCCGAGCACTTCCAGTCCACGGCGCGGCCTTCTTCGGCCGGGTCACACACGACCTGGCCGAAGGAGCCGCCTCCCGCCAAACCGAGAACCGAGAGAGACAGCATGCCGAACACCACTACTTCACGTCCGAGCCGGGCCGTCGTCCTGGCCGTCTCCACCGCACTGACGGCGCTCGCGTTGACCGCCGGGTGCAGCGGCCCCGACGACTGCGACGGCGCAGCCACCCCGAGCCGGCCCGCCACCAGCGAGATGGAACCCGCCGCCTTCACCAAGTCCGTCGGCGGCACCAGCGGCGGAGGCCGCAGCGGCAGCACGGGCCGCAGCAGCAAGACCGGCACGAGCGGCGGATTCCTCGGCGGCACCCACGGCATCCACCACTCCGGATCCCACCACGGGCACCACCACGGTCACAGCTACGACTTCGACGACGACTGCGACGACTGACGCCGACCGCGTACGCATCAACACCCCGAGGAGAACCGGCAGATGCTCCCTCACAACGAGCAACCCGACAGCGCCGTCGCCAAGACGGACATCGACCAGCACACCGTCGACGTCGTCCTGCTGACCGGCGACAACCCGGCGACCGGCGAAGGTCAGATCCTGCTGATCAGGCGGAAGTACGACCCGTTCAAGGGCTGTTCTGCCTTCCCCGGCGGCTACGTCGACCCGGAGGACCCCGACTACCGAGCGGCGGCCGCACGCGAGGTGTACGAGGAGACCGGGATCCGCCTCACGTACGCCGACCTGTGCGAGGTCGGCTACTACGACGCGAAGGGACGCGACCCCCGCGGCCACTTCGGCACCACCGTCTACGTCGCGCTCCTGCCGGAGCCGGAAACCCCGAGGGCCGGATCCGACGCCAACGACGCCCGGTGGATCCCACTGAAGAACCGGCCGCCGATGGCCTTCGACCACGCCGACATCCTCGACGACGTCCTCGTGCTCGTCGGGGAAGACCGGCTCACCGAGCACGAGGACGTCACCCGCGTCCTGTCGGCGCGCTTCCCCCAGGCCCGCTCCGACGACACCGGCAAGGTCTCCACCGCCGGATTCCAGGCCTCCCCGGCCCTGCCCGGCTCCGGCCTCGTACGGGTCGGCCACCGCTGCCCCTTCCCGACCGCCATGAACGGCCGGACGTTTCAAGAGAATGCCGAGGAGGAGCACGCCCGCGTCGCCGAGTACGCGGCCCTGCTCCGCGAACACGGCTGGACGGTCACGGAACTCGCCACCGACCAGGGGCGGCCCCGTCTCTTCGCCCACAAGAGCAGCCTGCATCCCAGCAGTTCGGAGGGCACCGACACCTGACGGACAGCCGAGGACACCAGCGGCACCACAGGGCCCCGCCGCAGCACACCGGCAGGGCCCAGCGGTCACGTGCGGGGATACCGCCCCGCCCGTCACACGTCCGGCAGGCCCCGGACCGCGGCCCGCGGCACCGAACACCCCACCACGGCGCCCGCCCCCAACTCCGGGCCGTACGGGGACGGATCCACGACCAGAGGAGAACAGGCAGATGCCCGAATGCACCCTGTGCGGACGCCCTGGCGCCACGCACATCAGCATCAACGACCTTCCGTACTGCAACCCGCAGTGCGAGGCCGCGGACAATCCGGCGCCGGAGCGGCTGCACCCCGAGACGGAGCACCTCGCCCGCGGAATCGCGGCTCGCGAGGCGGCCGAGCCCTTCCATCTGTCCGACTGCGAGGGCGAGTTGAAGGTGTGGTGGGAGTCCGTACTCCGCCACGTCACCCGCGACCCGAGCACCGGTGAGATCACCGGCTTCTCGCCGCCCTCCAGCTACCCGCCGGCCGCCCAGGTCATCGACATCGCACTCGACACCTGGGACCCCGGCGAGGTGGAGACCGACGACCAGCGCCGCGAACAGATCACCGACCTCGTCACCGCCCGCCGCCTCGTCGGCATGCTCCTCACCGAGATCGACGCCCTGCGCGCCGAGAAGGAAGGGCTGAGCGAGACCGCCCGCCTCTCCAACCAGACAGCAATAAAGGCCTGTGAGGAGCGTGACGCCCGCCCGCGCCGCTCCGCGGTGCTGCGCGAGATCGCGAAGGACGCCCGCCAGTGGGCGTCGTGCCAGATCGAGGACCTGGCGATGGGGCGGTACGCGGAAGAGCTGAACCAACGCGCCGAGGCGGCCAGCAGCCAGGAAGGCGGCAGCCGATGAACGCCGTAACCCACCTCAGCAAGGACGCCGCGGCGCTGCGCACGCTCCACCACGACGGCCTGCTCCAAGGCGAGGACGTACGGGCGCTCACCGTATGGCAGCCCTGGACATTCGCGATCGCCGAGGGCTTCAAGGCAACGGAGAACCGGACTCGCCGCACGCACTACCGGGGCCGCCTTCTTCTGCACTCCGGTCAGCGCCTCGACGAGCACGTGTCCATCGTGCGGTGGAGCCGCGACGCCGCGAGCCGACTCGACCAGCTCGGCGGCCGCAGCAACTTCTGGAACGCCCGTACTGCCATACCCAGCCGCTTCCACAGCCCGCCGCCAACGCTCGCCCTCAGCGCCGTCATCGCCGTCGCGACCCTCACCGACTGCCACCCGGCCGCCGCTGGCTGCTGCGCGCCATGGGGCGAACCCGGCGTCTTCCACTGGACGTTGAGCGACGTCGTCGCCCTCGACAAGCCGGTGCCCTGCCCGGGCCGGCAGGGCCTGTGGCGCCCGGACCGTGCGGTCGTGGACGCCGTCGCCGCGAACCTCCCCGGGGGAGCGGAGACTTGACCGGCAGTGAGGAGCCGTGCCGTGTACGGACGGGCCCGCCGCCGTGCCCCGAATGCGGTGCGGCCACCGGCCCCTTCACCGTCGCAGGCGAGGAGATCTGGCGCTGCACCGCCGACGACAGCCGGCGCCGTACGTACGGACTCCCCGACGGGGAGGACGACGAGAACCTCCCGCCCTACGAGGAGCACGGCATCGCCTACCACGGCACCGGCGACATCGACTGCGAGGCCACCGACGCCTTGCGGCACATCTACGAAGACGACGAGGGGAACGCCGACCTGGACTGACCGCCCGCCCACATGGCACCCCGCCCGGCGGCCCGCGTCACGAACCGAGGCGCGTCGCCGGGCCCCACCCGCAAGGCCGCTTCACCATCCCGCCGTACTCACCTTCCCGCTGCCGCATCCGCGGCCGCGGCCGACCGCAAGAGGGACCGGGCAGCAACCGCCCGGTCCCTCTCGTAACGAGAGGAAGACGAAGTGCACGAGCTCCACCCGCGGTTATCGCCGCACCTCCCCGAACCGGCATCGCCTCACCCGGCCTCCCAGGAACCACCGGAGCAGCCGATCAGTGTTCGCCCCTTGCACAGTCGGCCAATGGCCGCTGACTTCGGGGACCTGTTCGAGGCCGCCAACGAGCACATGGGCTACGAGGGCTCGGGCTGGTTCGGTTTTTCCGGCGCGCTCGTCAGCGGCGACGACGTCGCCGCCAACCTGGACGCGGCCCTGCGCCTGATGGCGCGAACAGGCTGGGACAAGTACGACCGGTGCGGCTTCGATTTGCCCGAATGGAACGATTCCTGGTCCGTACTCGGCGCCATCCGCGCCGTCTTCCGGGCGGTGCGGAACTACCTCACGGGGCCGATCACGCTGTACGGCGCTATCCAGGAGACCGGCACCCACGACACGGCAAAGGTGACCGCGACCTGTGTACGCGCCATCCTGAGCGCTGCCCAGGGAGCCACGTGCTACATGATGGACGCGTGGGCGGAGCGGTCCGACATCACAGCACGGCATGTCGAGGAACTGATAGAGATCACCAGCGAGTTCGCCCTACGCCGCAGCCCCGGCGGATTCACCTTCTCCCTCCCCGCCGCCCCGCACAACGGCCGCACCCCGTACTGACAACGCACCGAACGCGACCAGGCCTGGCACCGCTCCATCACTCAGGCCGGAGCCGCAGAAACCCGCATCTCACCTCGCCCGCGATCGTGACGCGTGTGCTGAAGGCAGCCTCCATGAGGGCTTCCCGACCTTACGAAGGCAACGGCGACCACCGGACCGCCCAGGGCCGTCGTACCGCCGACGGCACCTCGCCCACGGTCACGACTCAACACCAACCAGGCGCGCCCGTACGGGCCGTATCGGACCAGGTAACTCCCGCCTCCGGTACGGCCCCAACGCGCGCCACCCTTCACGATCCCGACGCGCTCACCCGGCCGCGGCCGCGAGAGAGAAGAGGACCCGCCACCATGCCGCCCAAGATCCGCCGCGAGAACTACCGACTCACCATCCACCCGGACATCAGCAAGCTGAAGGCCTCCCAACTCCTCGATCACGAAGCGATGGACGCGCTCCTGGAGGGCATCGCCCAGAGCATCACCCGCCACACGGACGGCATCGACCGCATCACCACGCACCACGACCAACGTGCCGCATGCGAGCACTGCGACGACGACTGGAAGGTGCTGACCGCCGCACAGACCGCGGACCCCGCCACCAGGGTCGACGCCCACTCGACCATCGGCGAGCCCCGCTGCTGCCGCACGGCACTCAACGAGTTCCGCGACACCCACCACATCCCCCGCCCCGGCACCCCGGATGCCCAGACCCCTGCGGAGCCGGGCACGGCCGCTCCGACGACTTGGGGCGTCGACCTCACCGGCGCGCACCGAGACCAACTCCACACCGTCTCCCGCTACCTCACCGCCCCCAACCCCGCGCTCGAAACCCTCGACGACCTCCGCGCCACCCTCGAACTCCGCCTCCGCGGAATCCCGGCCGGGACGGACAGCCCGCCGCCGCTGGTCCTCGTCATCGACCCGAAGGACACCGAGCGCCTCGACGCTCCCCGGTTCATCGAGTGGGTGACGAAGAAGGGCCCGTCCTGCTCGATCCGCGTCCTGCCCTGGGAGGAGTGGACCGCGGAGCACGAGCAGGACGGGCTGGCTCGGCCCGCCGACCAGGACACCAACCCGGTGCCGGCCGCGGTGTGGGCCATGGACACCACCGGAACCCACGACGGCGACGGCTTCGACTGGTACGTCAACGACTCCGCCGGCGCCGACTTGATGCTGACCACCGCCATCGACGTCCTCAACGACCGCACACGCGGCCTGCAGGAAGCACCGTTCCCCCACCTGCTGCTTGTCACCGACGAGTTGGACGGCACCGGCACCCGGCAGGAACGCGTTACGGCCCTGCTTCAACAGGGCGGGGTGTACGACATCCGCGTGCAGTCCTGGACCGACTGGAAAGCCGAACGCGCCACCCAGAAACAGACGGAGGACGAGCCGCAGCCGAAGCGGCAGGTCCGATCCCGCGCCGAAGCACTCGACGTCGGCCTGACGTGGCTGTATGGGACCGAGCAGCCCGCAGGCGCGTACGTCACACACCACGGCATCGTCGTCCACGCCGACGACAACCGGCACTACTCCTTCTCGCCGTCCGGAGCTGAGAACCTGCCCGTCGTCGTCGTGAACGTCACCCACGTCGAGTACGGAGACAACCTCAACGACCCGCCGAAGACGCCGCTCGATCCCGGTGAACTCGAAACGCTCGCCGACGAGTTGGCCGCTCGCGGCCACACCGTACGGGAGACGTGGAACGGGCACCCCGGCATCAGCGGCAGCGTCGGCCTCGCCGACGAAGCGCACCCGACCCTGCGCGCCGCCGTCGAGACATACCGCAAGGGGTGCCCGGCCCATCCCCGCGAAGGCGTCTTCTGCGCCTGCCCTGAGTGGCGGGCGGCATCCGACCGGGCTATCCGCCCGGGCCTCTGACTCGCCGTACGCCGCCCGGAGTCGGGCTGGCGTGGGTACCGACCTACGCCAGCCCGGTCTCAACGCACCGACTGCTGACAAGGGAGAGTTCATGTACAGAAGAGGCGACGAGTACCACCGCCACCCGCTCGATGGGCCCGTCCACGAGCACTTCGGCCTGTCCTACGCCAACTACCTCGTGGTGGAGCGGTCGTTGCTGCAGTCCATGCCGATCGAGTGGCAGGAGAGCTTCATTACCCGCCTCCGCGAGCTGGAGGAGGCCTTCGGGCACCGCCAGCGGGCCGAGGTGTTCGACGTCACCGCCGCGACCGAGCACGAAGCCAGCGACCTGACCGAGCCGCAGCGCCAGCAGCTCGGCATCACCACGGACTGGTACCGCGGAGAGCGGCCACCCGAACACCTCGACGGCGACGACCTCGCCGAGTGGCAGCACGAACACGAGAACCCGGACGGCCCGGTCTACTACGACCGCGACGGCCAGGAAATCGATGCCGACCACGTCGTGCTCCTCCCGGCCGAGGACCCGGTCCCTCCCTACAACCGCGGCCGCACCTACCTCCAGCCTGCCTACCCCGGCAGCGAGTTGTGCGGGGACGTGCTGAACATCGACGGCGTGGACCGCACCTGCGTCCGGCAGTTCGGTTTCCACGAGAAGTCCCGCCACGTCGACGCCGACGGCTTCTGGTGGCAGCAGGCGTACGGCCGTTTGAGCAACCGCGACGCGGTCACCGCCGGCCACTGACCCCGACCCGATCCCCGCCATGAGCCCCCGCGTACGCACACCCCGCGCGGGGGCTCACGGCTGACCGCGGCCGCTGCCGAAGAGCGTGAGCCGTACGGCGAACCGATCCGGGCCACACCGACCACACCGACCAGCCACCATGAAGCCCGCGGAGGACTACGCGTGAACCCCGCCCCCAGCACGGAAACCTGCTACATCGCCACCCGGCCCGACGGCGTCATCCCCGCCAGCGCCGCCGCCGGTACTCCCGTCAACCTCGCCGACCACATCGGCGAGACGATCGGACACCCCAACCCCGGACGCCGCTGGTACGACGACCCACCTTTCAGCCACTTCTGCCTCGTCACCGAACCCGGCGAAGCACTGGACGACCCCCAACAGTGGCCAGCGCGCCTGTTCATCGTCGAGTACCTCGGCATCGCCGGAGACGGCGATCCCCGCTTCTCCCCTCACCAGCGCTACGCCCACGCGATCCGGGTCGTGGAAGAGACCAACGAAGAGCTCGCCCTCGGCCCCAAGCCGCGGGGCCAGGAGACGCTCGACTACCTCAACAACGTCCTCCCCGGACAGGCAGCCCACTGGGCGCAGGCATGGATGGACAACCCGGACAGGATGGCGAAGGCCTTCAACGACTGGCGCCTGTCCAGCACTGCCGACCGGGCGCGTGGCATCGACGCGCAAACAGAAGCCGCACAGATCGCGCGCGCCACTCACCGCCGAGCCGCGCTGAACACCATGCTCCGCCTCGCCCGCGAGACCGCAGAGCACGCAGCACGAGACCACGGCGCCGACGACACCGCGGTCCACTTCGCCGGACGCTACGCCCGCAACACCATCACAGCCGTGCTCTTCGCGGACAGCCTCACGACGCCGTCGCGGAACGCGCTCCGCGGGGCCGGTCTCCACACCGACACATCGCCCACGCCCTGACCCGCCCCCGGGCCGGACTCAGTGCCCAACACGCCCGTCAGACCAGCAGATTCAAGAAGGACCACATGGGCGACGCAGAACGAAGCACCGAACGCATCGCGAAGGCCATCGAGGAGGCACGAGCCAAGGGCGACCCTTCTGAGGCCTCAGAAACCGTCTACGAGGAGTTCGAAGACCTCACGCCGAACGAGATCGGCGACGTACTGATCACCCTGACCCGCAACCACAACCTCGGCTGGTGACCGCGACGGTTTTCTTCCAGACCAAGCCCGCGCTCTTCGCAGAACCCGAAGGCGACGACCTGTGGCAGCACGAAGGCCACGTCGACGAGGCCACCATCAGGCAGCGACTCGCCGAACTGGACCTCACCAGAGCCGTCTACATCGCGCCCGGCACCCTCACCCACCGGTGGCAGCGCCCCGTAGCCCACGATCCCGAGGCCGACTACTGCGCCGGTGACCGCTGCGAGTGCCTCGAAAACGACGCCGGATGGTGGGCCCCGGCCCGCCCCGACGAGGAGGGCGCCACGCCCATCACCCTCGTCCGTCTCCGCCCCGTCGACCCCGACTGGGACTGAAGCCTCGCCAGGCCGCAAACCGGCAGACACCGCATCCCCGAACACCCCGGCCCGGGACGCCACAAGCGCCCGGGCCGACGCCATCCCACCCGCCCCCGCCTCGGAAACAAGCAAACAGCCCGAACACACAGCAGGACGCGCCCCCTTCACCTTCCACAGCTCAGGGACGCGCCCACCGGACCCCCGGAGGGGATCACGCATGAGCATAGAGACCGCCACCACGCGCGGCCAGGCCGGCCGAGCCCTCGCCGCCACCGCCCTCGCCGTCTCGATCTCGCTATCCACCGGCAGCAGCCCCGCCACCGCCGCCCAACCCGCCGACCACCACCCGGCCCCCGCGGCCACGGCCGACACCGCGCCCGCCCGCACCGGCATGGTCCGCGGCGTCACCATGACCTCCCGCTCCGAACTCACCGCCCGCCCCGCCCTCAGCGACGCCGCCAAGGCCGAGCGGACGAAGCCGGAAACCGAGGCCCTCAACGAGGCCCAGGCCGACGCCATCACCAAGGCCCGGGACGAGGCCCACAAGAACGCCACCCCGACCTACCCGAACAACCTCGACGGCTGGATACGCGAAGCCCTCGCGATCATGCACAAGGAGGGCATCCCCGGCTCGTACGACGGCATCAAGCGCAACATCATCCGCGAGTCCGGCGGCGACCCCAACGCCGTCAACAACTGGGACATCAACGCCCAGAACGGCGACCCCTCCCGAGGGCTCCTTCAGACCACGGGAAAGACGTTCGACCACTGGCACGTCCAGGGCACCTCGACGGACATCACCGACCCGGTCGGGAACATCGCCGCCGCCTGCAACTACGCGGCCGACGAGTACGGCTCGATCGACAACGTCAGCAGCGCGTACTAACCCCCCGCCTCACGGCGCGACCGTAATCGCGACAACACCGACAGAGGCGGGGACGACACAACCCGTGCCGCAGTCGAGCTGCCACATCCGTACCGGGTGCGGCAGCTCCATCGGCCGCACGGCCAGCAACGCCGCCACGCGCTGCATCCGAACCACCGGGCGTGGGGCGCTGCACTTCGCCCGTACGGACAACGCGAAGGAGGAGAAGAACGTGATCGGACGCCGCTTCGTGACCCGCCGCCAACTGCAAGAGGAGGTGAATCAAGCCCGGAGCATCGCTGTTGCTCTGGAGCAGCAGCTCGCTCTGGCTCGGGAGTTCCGAGTGCCGTTGCCGAACCAGGTCGGCGGATACGGCGAGATCACCGTGGAGAAGGACCCCGGCCTCAACCTCTGGGCCGTCACCGACGGCGCCTTCAGTGGCAAACGCGCCTGGGTCGACGGCTTCTGGCAGCACCTCACCGACATCGGCCGCACGGCCGCCTACACCCACCCGCTCGACGAAGCACTGGAACTCGCCTACCAGGTCGCGGAATTCGAGGGCGCCGTCTACGAAACCGAGGTCCGCGTCGGACAACGACCCGACGCGGACTGACTCTCGATACTGGTGGGCGACCCCGAGCCATCCCCGCCACCCGACCCGGGTCGCGGCCGATCAGCCCAGCACACGACGGCTAGGAGAAATGCCATGGCAGCCGAACCGAAGGTCAGTGACATCAAAAAGTACGGCCTGTGCGACTTCGGAGAGGACATCGCCCACGGCGCGGGGTGCATCAAGGCAGCCGGCCACGTCGATCGCGGCGACCCTGCCCACTGCGTCACCCCCGGGGACCTCCCCGAAGAGAACTGGTAGTCCGACCGCGGTGTTCGGGGACCGGGCGCCCGACCCCGCCACCGCCGCTCAACTCCGTGTCCGCTTCCACCTCGACAGAGCGCTGGGGCTCCAGTACCTGCTGTACATGGGCGACATCTTCACCGGCGACTTCGGCACGGCCTTCAACGAGCAGCTCGTCACCGAGTAGATGGTCAGGGCCTTACCCGTCACGCTGCGGCTCGCCCTGATCGCGGTGATCATCCGGGCGAGCCGAACTCGCCGGGCAGTTGCCCCCCTGCGATATCGCTTCGCGAACCTGACCCCAGGGACCATTGAGTACGCAGGGAGCGCCCACATTCGGGCGCTCCCTGCGTACGCAGCGGTCTGATCAGTCCGCCATGAAGGAGAGATACATGCCGAACGAACGAGGAGAACAACCTCCCGAAGCGGCCGTCGCCGACAGGGTGCGCGCTCTTGTCACCCCGCCGCAGACCGCACCCACTCGCGACCATGCCGCAGTCTGGCTCGACGACCAGGGTGGTGTATGGGCCGACTACCCGACCGAGCCGCCGGGTGACGGCTTACTGCCGATGGTGTGGGCCCATGACGACCGTCCCATCACCCGCAGCGAGTTGGAGGCGCGGGGTTGGACGCTGACTCCCATCGCCCACTGCCTGACCGGCTCGCTCTCCACCCTCCGTGCGCCAGCAGCGGACGCAGCCTCCGAGTACACCACCGTGTGGCTCGACAACGAAGGCGACGTCTGGGCCGACTACCCGACCCCGGGTCCGGAGGAGAACCAACTCCGCTCTCTCGTGTGGGCGTCCGAACAGGCTGAACCCCGACGCGATCTCGAAGACCGGCACGGCTACACCTTCATCTGCATCGGCTGGAGCCGCTGAGCCTGAGCTGACGGGCAGGCACCCCCGCCGGGGAGCCCCAGGCGAGTCTCGCGTACCGGGAACTCCGCTCAGTAAGGCGACCCTGTACGACCGCCGTTCACCGGGCGCCTACGCCCGCACTTCCACCACCGCTACCGAGGAGGAGTCCTGTGCCCTCCAGCAGCACCGGCCCGTCCACGCCACTGACCCAAGAACGCAAGCAGGAGATCCGCGACCACCTCGAAACGACGACCAACTGGTCCCTCGGGAACCTTGCCGCCCGCGACCTGCTCGCGGAACTCGACCGGATCAACGCCGAGTTGAACGCCCGGCCGACGGGCGTCGAGTACGCGGTCCGCGTCAACGGCGCGGTCATGAACATCGTCACCAGCCACGGCCACGACGATCTCGAAGAGATGCGCGACGAGACCGAAGCTCGCACCGGGCGGTACTCGGATGCGTGGCCGGACGCCGAAATGGTGCAGCGCACCGCCTACTACGGGCCCTGGACCGCCACCGAGCGGTGAGCCGCCGAAAGCCCCCAGCCCAACTGGTCCCACCTCCACGACCAGCCCCTGCGCCGGGCCAGGAGCGCCACCGGAACCCGTCGAGAACTGGCGGACGTTGAGATGCCCGCCCGCGTTGGCAACCGATTCGACTCAGCCGCCACGGCCCTGCACCGCGGCGGCAAGAAGATCGCAGGAGAGAAGCGCCCGTATCGCCGTCTCTCTCCCCCCACCACGGCCCTCTTCGCCACCGTCCGCGACCGGCACCGCTGAGAGCGAGACGCCGCCGCATCCCGTGCCGTAGTCGAGCCGCCCCATCCATACCGGGTGCAGCGGCTCGACTACGACACGTCCGGACAGCGCCCCGACGCGCTGCAACAGACAACAACCCGAAGGAGAAGACGTGACCCGCATCGCGGAGCCTGAGATGGAAGACACCCACTACGGGGTCGCCGTCTCCTATTGCAGCGAAGACCTCGACAACATGCTCGCGCTCGGTCACCACGACGCCCGCCGCGCCCTGGCCGCCTTCAACCGGCATGCACGAACCCTGGCTGGACTGGCCAACCTCGCCAACGACTACAGCGCCGATGCCGACGACTGGTTTTCCCAGATCCAGCCCAAGTGGGCGACCTTCCGCACGCCCGACCCGCACAACGACTGGGAAGACCCGGCCTCTTGGTGGATCGCCGAGTGGTGCGACCCCGAGACGCCCGGCGCGCAGCCCGTGACGCTGCTCGCCACCTGACTCTCAACGCCGGCGAGTGAACGAGAGTCAGCCCCTGGCCCGACCCGGGCCAGGGGCGATCACTCCAGCGCACGTCACGGAATAGCCGCAATCGAATGCCCCACCCTGTGGCAGCACCCAGCGATGACCACCTCACCGGCCCCGAGCCCCCTGGCTGAAGCAGGAGAACGCCGTATGGCAAAGGAAGACGGGCGGCGGCTCGTCGACGCTCGGCACACCATCGAGCGTCGACGCGCAGACGTCCGCGCATCCCGCGAGTCCGAGCGAATCCTTCAGCGGCAGATCGACGAGCAGGCGAAAGAGATTGACCGCTTCCGCACTGCGCGACAAGAAGAGGCGCAGGCATACGTCGCTCTCCACGAAGAGCACGCCGAGGAAGTCGACCGCCTGCGCGCCGAGTTGGCGGCCCGCCCCGCTATCCCTGCGTGGGAAGCGATGTACGAACCGGGCAACGTCTCCGACTACCTGATCGGCTACACCAACGACGAAGCCACCGCGAAGGCCGCCGCCGAAACGTGGATCCGGTCGCAGTCTGAGGTGACCGGTCGTCTGGAATGGGAGCCCGACGCTCCGCTGTCTAGCTACGACCAGGAATGGAAGCTGGTCCAGCGGCACGACGACGGCATCGACACGGGGCCAGGCATCTTCGTCCGCCAGCGTGCCGCCGACGCCGCCGAGCGGGACGCCGCCGGGAAGGACACCCCCACCGGGGCGAGTTCACCCGCAGCCGCGGATGGAAGGAGCGTCTGATGAGGCACCGGGGGAGTACCAGAGGCCGCGTCCTGTGCCGCAACGGCCAGGGCGTGGAGTTCACGTACAAGAAGGGCGGCTCCCTCAGCCTCCCCGGCACCGGATACCGCGTGAAGACCAGCACATTCCACCCGTTCTTCGACGAGTACATCGGGGACGCCCCGACGAACGGACCGCTCGTCCGCACCATCGGAGGCGGCCGGTACACGCACATCACCGCCGCCGGTCGCCAGCACGGGCAACGGCCCGAAGGAGAAGACGTGATCGGACGCCGCTTCGTATCCCGCCGCCAACTGCAAGAGGAGGTGGACCAAGCCCGCCGCGTAGCCGTTGCTCTGGAGCAGCAGCTTGCCCTGGCCCGGGAGTTTCGAGTGCCGCTGCCGAACCAGGTCGGCGGATACGGCGAGATCACCGTGGAGAAGGACCCCGGCCTCCGCCTCTGGGCCGTTACCGACGGTGCTCTCAGCGGCAAGCGCGCCTGGGTCGACGGCGACTGGCAACGCCTCACCGACATCGGCCGCCCGGCCGCCTACACCCACCCGCTCGACGAGGCACTGGAACTCGCCCACCAGGTCGCGGAGTTCGAGGGCGCCGCCTACGAAGCCCAGGTCCGCGTCGGGCAACGCCCCGACGCGGACTGACTCTCGATTCTGGCGAGCGAACGCGAGCCAGCACCCGGGCCGCGGCCGATCAACCCAGCACACGAGGGAACTGGTAACCCGCCTACCTCGAACCCGGACTCCGTGAGGGCTCACCGGGAACCGGAGCGGTCACCAGCGATGCCTTACCCGACCGACCGTGGCAACGAGCAACCGTCCAACGGCCGGAGACACCCCCTGACGACGAGGAGAACGCCTATGGCAGCCGAACCCGACCAGGCAGAGCGCGACGAGCCCTCAGCCGAGCAGGAGCCCTACCGCGACGACGTACGCCGACCGCTTGTAGCCCACGGGTGGCAGGAGAACGAGGAAGGGGCCCTGGTCGCACCGAACGGCGCATCTTGGACCGAGGTCAGCGACTGCCTCGACTCCGGCGTGGACAGCCCGGATCACGCATGGTCGATCCCCTTCGACAGCGGCGTCCCCGCAGAGCCGATCGTGGCCGCCGTACTCGCCGCGGGCGGGATCGACGTACCCGCGCTCCTCACCGAAATGCAGAAGCTACGAGACCGTGTTGCCGAACTGACCGAGCAGCGCGACGACCTGCTCGCCGACGACGCGCGCGCCGAGCAGGAGAGGAACGAACAGCCCGACAGTGCCCAGGCGTTGCGCTGGGAGAACTCCGAACTGCGCGACGCCGTACGCAGCGCCCGCGCCAAGGCGCTGAGCGAGGCGAAAGCCGAGACCGTCGCCTGGCTGGCCAAGAAGGCCGCGGAGCAGCGCGCGCTCGGCGGCAAACAGCACGCGGCAGAGGCCGACGTGATCGACAAGCTGGCCGACAAGGCCAGCAGGGGAGCGGTCCGCCTCTTCCTGGAGGCCACCAACGAAGCGGCCACGGCGACGTGTTCCGCCGCGCTGCTGCCGCAGGGCTCCGCTCCGGCCGAGCCCTGCGTCGTGACCGGCCCGCACAAGGATCACCGCACGGCCGCCGGTGAGACCTGGACCGACGACGATCTGGAGCCCTTCGACTGAACCCTGGCCCCCGGCGCGGCGCGTTGAGTCGCGTACCGCCCGGCGGTCGCCGCCGCCGGCACACCTGCCGGCCTGTCCCATCAGCCCTGCGCGAAGCCCCCTTCTGGCACAGCCGTGCCGAGGGGGCTTCGCGCTGTCTCCCGACCCTCACCCGACGCGACCCCGCCCACCAGGACGACGGAAGGACCACAGCACCGTGCCCGACGCTCAGCTCAACGCCCAGGAGAAGAAGAAGCCGAAGACGCAGGAGCCCGCGTCCGTCGAGGACGCGGCGCCGACCGACGGCCAGGCCACCTGACCCAGCAGACCACCGCCACGACCACTANCGCGTCGGCACCCGCCGAACCCGGGTGCCGACGCGCTGGCACTCCCGAAGCCTCACCGACCCCGCCCTGCACAGCCGGGGCGGATCCACCCATCGCTCACCCGCAACCGAGAGATGAGAGGCACATGGCATCCAACAACCGAACCGGCCCGACCACGAGCAGCCGCCTGTCGCCGCGCAGTATCCGCAGCCTCGTCGCCGCGACCTACGACGGCGTACCCGTCGTCCTCGAAGACGACGGCGACTGGCTCCTCACCCACAACGAACCCCGCGCCCGTGCCGCGCTCGACCGCTTCTACCGCGAGCACTTCGACAGGACCCTCGACGCCCACTGGGACGGGCACGTCCCCCAGCCCCGCCGCGGCTGGCTGCGCCCCGTAGGCGACCCCGACCACCCGTGGCGCGAGACCACCGCCGACCATCCCGAGGCGTACCCGGCTCTCTACATCGGGGACTGACCAGCCCCGCGGGGAGCGGCGAACTCCGCCCGCGCCAGAACCGCTTCCGGCCGCAGCCGTACGGCCGCGCGGTCCCCGCCATCACCGAGCGCACCCCCGGCGCCCCGGCAGGGGCAGCCGTGCCCACGCAGCACAGCCCGACATTCCTGAGCAGGAAGGACCCCTGTATGCCCGACGCCCGGCCCGCGAGCCGGATCCTCGCTTTCCCCCGTGCTCTCCGGCAGACCCGCACGAGCACCCCGTCCGGCCCGGCCGCTCCTCTCCTTCGGCTCCCTGCGGCCCCGGAGCACCTCGAGACCGGCGAGCTCCGCGAGCACGCCGACGGCCGCCGCGGCACCGAGTGGACCAGCGTCGCCGGCCGCCGCTTCGACCTGACCGTCTCCTGGGCGGACGAGCACAATCGCGTCTGGACGCCGACCGGCCGCTGGGATCAGGGCGTTCCGATGATGAGCAGCCCCGAGGCGGAGGTCGACGAGCCGCTCAACGTCATCGACGCCGCGTACGGCCCGCTCCGCGAGCACCGCGCAGGTGACGGCCTGTGAACACGCCGCTCCTCGCCGCCGGGGCAGTCGTCACCGTGACCGCCATCCGCGCCATCACCTGGTCCGTACGGCCGCCCTCTCCGCGCAAGGCCGCCCGCCAAACTGCCACCGGCAGCGGACACGAGGCGCACCATCGCGCTCCAGACGGCGGCGCTTTACCTACTCGCGTCGCCAACCTCACCGCGGCAGGTGACCGGTGACGCTCCCGGCCCTCTCCACCCCCGACCGTCCTCTCGTCGTACCGACCACGCCACGACAGGCATCAGGTCTGCGCGTCCTCGGACTCGACCTGTCGATCACCTCCACCGGCATCGCGCTCCCGACGGGCGCCACCTGCCGGATCAAGACCCGGACCCGAGACGCCGACCGCCGCCTGTGCATCATCCGCGACCACCTCCGCCGCATCCTCACCGAGCACCAGCCCCACTGCGCCGTGATCGAGGACCTGCCCACGAAGATGCGGCCCACCGCCGTCAAAGGCGTCGGAGCACTGCACGGCGTCGTCAAGGCCGAACTCCTCGACGCCGGCGTGCCGTACGCCATGGTCGCCCCGGCGACCCTCAAGTCCTACGCCTGCGACCACGGTCGCGCCGAGAAGCACCAACTCGCCGACGCCGCCTACCTCGCCGCCGGCGCCACGTTTCCCGACGACCGCGGCGGCGACCAGTGCGACGCCTGGTGGCTCCGCGCCGCAGCGCACCACCACTACGACCGGCCCCTCTTCGACCTTCCCGCCGCGCAGCGGGCGCGGCTCCGCAAGGTCGACTGGCCGGCCATCACCATCCCCTGACCCCGGCCGCCGCGCGCCGGCACCGACGCTCCGCCCGGGTCCGCACCACGGGCCCGGCGTCCGCACCGCCCCTTCCCCATACGACAGGAGAGCAGCTATGCCCAAGAACCAGCCCGCGCCTCGCCCCAGCACCTCCGGCGCTGCACGCCGCTTGCGAAGCGAGGCGGCCGATGGGGCCACCGATTTCGAGGTCCTGGGCGCACTCAACGGCAACACCGGCGACACCGAGCAGGGAGAATCCGACCAGAACCGCCAGAGCTCGAAGGGAAACCGCTGATGAAGCACTTCCTCGTAGGCGCCGCTCTCGGACTGCTCGCGGCCGGCATCACCTACGCCATCTCGCCGACGCCGTGGTGGTGGACTGTCGGCATGATCGTCGCCGGAGGGATCTGGCTCCGGAAACTCCCCACAGCCGAGGAGTTCGTCCGCTCCTGGCGCGCCGACCGCGACCACGCCGTCACCCCCGAGCGCAGGTGATCCCGGCAAACGGATACCGCGGACGCGACGAGCGCACCGCCTGCGACGCGATGAGAGGAGCCATGAACGCACCACCCCAGAAACCCCACCCAGTACCCGCCCACATCCCCGCCCACCTCCACGACGCCTTCGCCTGGACGAAGGGCGGCGAACTCCCCGAGCACTGCCCGTACCAGATCGGCGACGCCGTCAAGATCCACGGCTTCCCCGGCCACCCCGACCCCGGTTTCGGCCGTACGGGCTTCCGCGGCTGGGTCGTCGGAACCGTCGGCGCCACGATCCTCACCGGCATCACGACCGCCGGCGAGGAGTGGTGGGAGGAATGGGGCCGCCTGGAGCCCGCCGACGCACCGGTGAAGCTCTCCCGCTGGTGCACCTGCTGCGCCGACCACCGGCGAGCTGCCCGAGAGGCCGCGCTCGCCCGCCAGACCGCCCGCGGGGAGCAACTCGGCCTCTTCACCAGGGTCGCCTGAGCCCCGTTCCACACCCCGCCCCCGGTCGACTCCC
>NZ_LJGW01000099.1 GCF_001751255.1 Streptomyces nanshensis
CGGGCGCCGGCTGGTTCCCACCGAACTGGGCGAGCGTGTAGGGGAGTCGGGCGGTTCTGGCGGGTTGAGCGCTGAGCCGGCTTCTGAGTCTGGGTCCGGGGACGGATCGCTCTCGCAGTCGTCTGTGCCTTCTGGGTGGGTGCCGTCGGGGTCGGTGTTGGTGACGGGTGGTACGGGTGCGTTGGGTGCTCGGGTTGCTCGGTGGGTTGTTGAGCGTGGTGCGGGTCATGTGGTGTTGACGAGTCGTCGTGGGGTGGATGCTCCGGGCGCCAGCGGGTTGTGTGCGGAGTTGGAGGCTCTGGGTGCGCGGGTGACGGTGGCTGCGTGTGATGTGGCGGATCGTGATGCGCTGGCCGCGGTGGTGGAGGGGGTTCCGGAGGATCTGCCGCTGACCGCCGTCATCCACACCGCAGGCGTCGTAGAGGACAACACCAGCGTCGAAGCCCTCCAGCCGGATCAATTGGACCGGCTGCTACAGGCGAAGATGACGGCGGCCTGGCATTTGCACGAGTTGACTCGTGATCTCGGTCTGGATGCGTTCGTGCTGTTCGGTTCCGGTGCGGCCAGTTGGGGCAGCGGTGGCCAGCCCGCGTATGCGGCGGCGAATGCGTACTTGGACGGGCTGGCTCAGTACCGGCGGGGTCAGGGGCTGCCGGCGACGTCGTTCGCCTGGGGCGCCTGGGGTGCCGCGGGTATGGCCACGCAGGAAGAAGGCGCCGAACAGCTCCGTCGGCGCGGAGTCTTCCCCATGGAGCCGGAGTTGGCGTTGTGGGTGCTGGGTGAGGCGGTGTCTGAGGGCCGGTCGTTGTTGACGGTGACGAATACGGACTGGGAGTTGTTCGCGCCGAGTTTCACTGCGGAGCGTTCCAGTGCGTTGTTGTCGGAGATTCCGCAGGTGCGGCGTGCGCTGGCCGGTCCGCAGGACGGTGCCGGTGAGGGGGCCGGTGCCGGTGAGGGCGGTGGGTCGGGTCTGAGGGCGCGGCTTGCGGGGCTGTCGGAGGCGGAACGCTCGCGTGAGCTGCTGGAGTTGGTACGCACACACGCAGCCGCCGCCCTGGGCTATCAGGATGCGGAGGCTCTTCCGGCCAACCGTGCTTTCCGGGATGTGGGTTTCGACTCCGTGATCGCCGTGGAGCTGCGTAACCGGCTCAAGCGCGCCACCGGAATGCCCCTGCCCGCGACCCTGATCTTCGACCACCCCAACCCCACAGCACTCGCCAAGTACATCCGGAGCCAACTCCTCCCGGACGTACCCGCAGCCGACGATGCCGCGGACGACCCGGAAGCGCAGATCAAGGAAACCCTCGCGTCCATCCCCGTCAGCCGCCTGCGCAAGGCCGGTCTTCTCGACCTGGTGCTGCAACTCGCCGACGAGGACGGAGAAGCCGCCGACGAACCGGCGTCCACGGCTTCCACATCGATCGAGGACATGGACGCGGAGAGCCTGCTGCGGCTCGCCAGCGAGAACAGCAACCCCGAGAACTGACGGCGATCTAAGGAAACCTGATGACCTCCTCCGATAACCAGTACGTCGAGGCTCTGCGGTCGTCCTTGAAGGAGATCGACCGGCTGCGGAAGCAGAACCAGCAACTCATCGCGGCCGCCGTCGAGCCGATCGCCGTCGTGGGCATGGGCTGCCGCTACCCCGGCGGTGTCAGCACGCCGGAGGAGCTGTGGCAGCTCGTCGCCGAAGGCCGCGAAGGCATCTCGGGCTTTCCCACCGACCGTGGCTGGGACCTCGACGCGATCGACAGCACCGCACGTGAAGGCGGATTCCTCAGCGACCCGGCCTCGTTCGACGCTGAGTTCTTCGGGATCGCCCCGCGCGAGGCCGTCGTGATGGACCCGCAGCAGCGGCTACTGCTGGAGACGTCCTGGGAGGCGTTCGAGCGCGCCGGCATCAGCCAGGACGCTCTGAGGGGCAGCCAGACAGGCGTCTTCATGGGCACCACCGCTCAGGACTACGCCGACCTCCTCGCCTCCTCCACCGAAGACGTCGGCCTCTACGCCACCACGGCCTTCGCCGCGAGTGTGCTCTCCGGCCGCATCTCCTACCTGCTCGGCCTGGAGGGGCCGGCGGTGACGGTGGACACGGCGTGCTCGTCGTCGCTGGTGGCCATGCATCTGGCGTCGCAGGCCCTTCGGCAGGGCGAGTGCGACCTGGCCCTCGCGGGCGGCGTGGCCGTGATGTCCACACCGAGCGGATTCGCCGCGTTCACCTCGCAGGGCGGACTCGCACCGGACGGACGCTGCAAGGCCTTCTCCGACGCCGCCGACGGCACCGGCTGGTCCGAGGGCGCCGGCGTCGTCCTGCTGGAACGCCTTTCGGACGCACAGCGCAAGGGGCACAACATCCTTGCGGTGCTGCGTGGTTCGGCTATCAATCAGGACGGTGCGTCGAACGGTCTGACGGCGCCGAACGGTCCGTCGCAGCAGCGGGTCATCCGGCAGGCGCTGGAGAACGCGGGTCTTTCCCCGTCCGACGTGCATGCCGTCGAGGCGCATGGCACCGGCACGTCGCTCGGCGACCCGATCGAGGCACAGGCTCTGCTGGCGACGTACGGGCAGGAGCGCGAACATCCCCTGCGGCTCGGCTCGATCAAGTCCAACATCGGCCACCCCCAGGGAGCGGCCGGTGTCGCAGGCGTCATCAAGATGGTGATGTCCCTGCGGGAAGGGCTCCTTCCCAAGACACTGCATGCGGACGAGCCCTCCGGGAACGTCGACTGGAGCGCAGGCGCCGTCGAACTCCTCACGGAGGCAGCCGACTGGCCCGAGGCGGACGGCCCGCGCCGCGCCGGCGTCTCGGCCTTCGGCGTGAGCGGTACCAACGCGCATGTGATTCTGGAGCAGGCTCCCGAGGTGGAGGCGGCCTCGGCTGAGGATCAAGTGGTCGACGGGGGACGGTCGTTGGTGCCTGCGGTGGTTCCGTGGGTGGTGTCGGGCCGGTCTGAGGCGGCGTTGGGTGCGCAGCTTGATGCGCTGTCGTCTTTTGTGGCGGCGCGTCCGGAGTACTCGCGGGTTGACGTGGGGTTTTCGTTGGCTGCCTCACGGTCGGTGTTCGAGCATCGTGCGGTGCTGCTGGCGTCGGACGAGGGCGTCGTCGAGGCTGCGCGGGGCGTGGCGTCGTCTGACCCGGGCGTGCTGGCGGTGGTCTTCTCCGGTCAGGGCAGTCAACGTCTCGGTATGGGCCGGGAGTTGTACGAGCGCTTCTCNCTTCTCCGTCTTCGCCGAGGCTTTCGATGCGGTGCTGGCG
>NZ_LJGW01000094.1:0-188 GCF_001751255.1 Streptomyces nanshensis
GCTCTCCAGCCCGCCGTTCTGGACAGCGCCCTGCTGGCCGTGCTCGCGCTCGGTACGGGCGGCACAGACGGCGAGGACGGCGCGGGCTGGCGCCGACCGGACGCGCCCGCCGTGCCGTTCGCGCTGGACGGTCTGACCGCGTACGCCCCGACCACGGCCACGACATGGGCCTGGCTGCGGCCCGCGGG
>NZ_LJGW01000094.1:204-4362 GCF_001751255.1 Streptomyces nanshensis
CGCGGGCGGACGCCGTCCCGGCGCCGCCGACATCGATCTGTTCGACGAGCGGGGGCGGTTGTGCGCCCGACTGACGGGCTACACCTCGCGTGAACTGTCCATCGGGAGCCCGGAGTTGAGGGAAGCGCGCGTCTCCGTACCGGCGCCGGGCGAGCTGCTGGAGGTCACCGGGCGCTGGACGCCCGCGCCCCTCGGCCTTCCCGCCGCCGAGGCGGGACCGGCCGCGGCACAGACGGGCGCCGCCGCTCCCGTCACGGTGCTGAACGCCGCCCTGGACGCCGACCTCGTCGCCGCGAGCGCCGCCCGTCTCGGCATGGACGTCGAGCACCTGGCCGTACCGCGCGACGCGAGCGACGCGGACGCCATGAAGGCGGCGTTCGCGGCCTGTTACTCCCATGTCCGGGGGCTCGTCGGGCAGTCGCGGCGCGTTCTGCTCGTGGCCCCCGGCGCACCCGACTCCCCGGTCTTCGCGCCGCTGGCGGCCCTGCTGAAGACGGCGCACCAGGAGAACCCGTCCTTCCACGGCACCACCGTGCTGGTGGAGGGCTTCGACCCGCGCGACTCCGCACGCTTCGAGCAGGTCGTCCGTACGGAGGCGGCAGCGGCAGTGGCGGCGGACGCCGCGGGCGGCGCGGCGGACGAGGAGGTCGCCCACACCGCCGACGGCCGCCGGCTGCGCCATGAGACGGCCGAACTGCCGCACGGCACAACGGGCGAGAGCCTGCTGGCGGAGGGCGGCGTCTACTGGATCACCGGCGGCGCGGGCGGCATCGGGCTGCTGCTGGCCGAGCGGCTGTGCCTGCGGTACGGGGCGACGGTCGTCCTCAGCGGACGGTCGCCCGCCGCGCCCGCGGCCGACGCGCTCGCCTCCAGGCTCACCCGCGGCACGCTGGCCTACCGCGGCGCGGACGTCACCGACCAGGACAGCGTGGACGCGCTGGTGACCGCCGTACTGGCCGAACACGGCCGGATCGACGGTGTGTTCCACGCCGCCGGGGTGCTCGACGACGGTTATCTGACGGCGAAGCCGCTCGCCGGGACCGAGGCCGTGCTCGCGCCGAAGGTGGACGGCGTCACCTGCGTCGACCGCGCCACCCGCGCGGCCGCTCCGGGCTTCCTGCTGGTCTTCGGGTCGGTCGCGGGTGCCTTCGGCAACGCGGCGCAGGCCGGCTACGCCGCCGCGAACGCCTACCTCGACGCGTTCGCCGCCCGGCGGCAGGCCGCCGGGCTGACCACCCGGGCCGTCGACTGGCCGCTGTGGGCCGAGGGCGGCATGCGTGTGGACGACGCGAGCCTGAAGTATCTGCGCAAGCGCACCGGCACCGTGCCGCTGCCCTCCGGCACCGGCCTCGACGCGCTGGAGCGTGCGCTGCACACCGGTTCGCCGGTGCGGCGCGTGGTCCTCTACGGCGACCGTCCGGCGCTGCGGGTGTACGCGGGTCTGGACCGTCCGCAGGTCACGGGCGCACGGTCCGGCTCCGCGTCCGCGTCCGCGCCGGGCTCCGCGTCCGGGTCCGTATCCGCCGCGCGCGGCGAGGGGACCGGGACGGCGCCGGCCGCGCTCAGCGACGCCGAACTCCTCGTCCGCACACAGGACTTCCTGCGGGAGCAGTTCGCCGAGGTCACCCTCCAGGACGCCGAGCAGATCCACCCCGAGGAGAAGCTGGAGACGTACGGGATCGAGTCGATCTCGATCGTCGATCTGACGAGCAGGCTGGAGGACGTCTTCGGCTCGCTGCCCAAGACCCTCTTCTTCGAGTACGTCGATCTGAAGGGCGTGGCCGAGTACTTCGTGGCCGAGCACCGTGCGCGGCTGACCGAACTCTTCGCGCCGGAGGAGCCGCAGCCGTCCGAGGCGGCGGAGCCCGCGGCCACGGCCCCCGTACCGGTGGAGCCGGCCGCCGCGGCACCCGCACCCGCACCCGCACCGGCGCCTCCGGAGCCAACCGCCGTACCGGGTACGTCCGTTGAGGCCGTCCCCGCGTCCGTTCCCGCTTCCGTCCCCGCGCCCACGCCGCGCCCCGCCCCCGCCGGGAACGGCGACATCGCTGTCGTCGGCATGGCGGGCCGCTACCCGGGCGCCGACACCCTGGAGGAGTTCTGGGAGCTGCTCAGCGAGGGACGGCACAGCTTCGAGCCCGTGCCGTCCTCGCGGTGGCCGCACGGCGACCTGTACTTCGACGAGCGGGACGTGCTGGGCAAGACCACGGTGCGCACCGGCACCTTCCTGCGTGACGTCGACGCCTTCGACCCCCGCTACTTCAGCATCTCCCAGCGCGACGCCGAACTTCTCTCGCCCGAGGTGCGCCTCTTCCTCCAGGCGGGCGTGACGGCGCTGGAGGACGCCGGGTACTCGAAGGAGACGCTGCGCCGCCGCTACGACGGCGACGTGGGCGTGCTCGTCGGCTCGATGAACAACAGCTACGCCTACTACGGCTTCGAGAACATGCTGATGCGCGGCACCGCGACGAGCGGCAGCGAGGTCGGCGTGATGGCCAACATGCTCTCGTACTACTACGGGTTCACGGGTCCGTCGATGTTCGTCGACACCATGTGCTCGTCGTCCTCGGCCTGTGTGCACCAGGCGCTGAGCATGCTGCGCGGCGGCGAGTGCCGCATGGTCGTCGTCGGCGGCATCAATCTGATGCTCCACCCGTACGACCTGATCGCCACCTCGCAGGCGCACTTCACCACCAAGTCGGCGGAGGTCGTGCGCAGTTACGGACTCGGCGCGGACGGCACGATCCTCGGCGAGGGCGTGGGGACCCTGGTGCTCAAGCCGCTCGCCGAGGCCGTCGCGGACGGCGACCACGTCTACGGCGTCATCAAGGGCAGCGGCATGACCAACGCCGGTGTGCGCAACGGCTTCACGGTGCCCAGCCCGCAGCAGCAGGCGAGGGCGATCGAGAGGGCGCTCGACGACGCCGCCGTGGACGCGCGCACCGTCAGCTATCTGGAGGGCCACGGCTCGGCGACCTCGCTGGGCGACCCGATCGAGATCAAGGGCGCGAGCCTGGCCTTCGGCCGGGACACCCGGGACGTGGGCTACTGCGCGATCGGGTCGGTCAAGTCCAACGTGGCGCATCTGCTGTCCGGTTCGGGTCTCGTCGGCCTGACGAAGGTGCTGCTTCAGCTACGGCACCGGACGCTGGCGCCGTCGCTGCACTCCGAAACCCTCAGCCCCGCCATCGACTTCGGCTCGACGCCGTTCGTGGTGCAGCGTGAGCGCGCCGAGTGGCGGCGTCCCGTCGTGCACGGCGCGGAGGTGCCGCGCCGTGCGGGCGTCACCTCGATCGGCGCGGGCGGCATCAACGTGCACCTGGTCGTCGAGGAGTTCGACGGCACGGTGAACTCCGCGCCCGACGACGGCGGTTCACAGCTTCTGGTGTTCTCCGCGATGACGCCGCAGGCCCTGGGCACGGTGCTGCGCGACGCGCACCGCCATGTCGCCGACGAGGCGCCCGCGCTCAACGCCCTCGCGTACACCCTCCAGACCGGCAAGAACGAACTCCCCTGCCGGCTGGCCTTCGTCGCGCACGGCACGGCCGACGCCGAGGCCCGGCTCGCCGCGCTGGCGGCGGCGGACTGGACGTCCGGCGCACCCGCGCTGCCCGACGGTGTGCGCTTCACCGAGAGCACGCTGCGGAAGCGGCGCAGCGTGGCGGCCGTCGACGTCGAACGGGCCCTGGCGCAGGCCGACTTGGCGGAGCTGGCCGGATACTGGATCTCCGGCGCGGCCGTGGACTGGGACCTGCTGTGGCCCTCGGGCACCCGTCCGGCGAAGCTGGCGCTGCCCGCGTACCCGTTCGAGAAGGTGCGCTGCTGGTACCCGGGTTTCGACGACGCCCCCAGCGTGCTGCGGCCCCTGGCCTTCACCCGGCGCGGGCACCCCTGGGTCGGCGTCAACCGCTCCGATCTGCACGGCGTGCGCTTCGCGCTGGAGCTGACGGGCGACGAACTCCTCGACTACGTCCACACGGTGGGCCGCACCCGCCGCTTCACGACCGTCGCCCTGCTGGACGGCGCGCTGGCGTTCGCGCGGCTCGCGGGCCTGGACGGCGCGCTGCGGCTGCGCGACGCGCGGTGGGCGGAGCTGCCCTCGCCCGGCGACGCCACGGAGGTCTTCGAGTGGCGGCTCGCGCTCTCCGGCGAGGGAGC
>NZ_LJGW01000100.1 GCF_001751255.1 Streptomyces nanshensis
GTCACGTCCGCGGTGCCCGTCACGTCCGCGGTGCCCGCCTCCGCGGCGCGTGCCGCCGCCCTGCGCAGCTCCTCGCGTCCGCGGCGCCGCGTCCGCAGCGCGTCCCACGTCAGCACGCACAGCGCGGCCCACACCAGCGCGAAGCCCGCCCAGCGCTCCGGCGGCATCTCCTCGTGGAAGGCGAACAGCCCGAGGACGAACATCAGCGCCGGCGCCAGGTATTGGAGCAGTCCGACGGTCGAGAGCGGCAGCCGTACGGCCGCGCTCCCGAAGAAGATCAGCGGTACGGCCGTCACGACGCCCGAGACGGCGAGCAGCAGGGCGTGGCCGACGCCGCCGGTGGTGAAGGTGCCCTCGCCGGTGGCGCTCAGATAAATCAGGAAGCCCATCGCGGGCAGGAACTGCACGGCGGTCTCCGCGCTGAAGCTGTCGACGCCGTCCAGCAGGATGCGCTTCTTGACCAGTCCGTAGACCGCGAAGCACAGCGCGAGCCCGATCGAGAGCCACGGCACCTGTCCGTACCCGACGCTCAGTACGGCCACCGCCGTCGCGCCGATGCCCACGGCCGCCCACTGCGCGGGACGCAGCCGTTCGCGCAGCAGCAGCACACCGAAGGCGATGGAGACCAGCGGGTTGATGAAGTAGCCGAGCGAGGACTCCAGGACCTTGCCGACGCTCACCGACCAGATGAACAGGCCCCAGTTGAGGGAGATCGCCGCCGCGGCGACGGCGACCAGGCCGAGCCGCTTCGGCTGCCGCAGCAGCGGCCGGATCCACGACCAGCGGCGCAGCACCGCCAGCAGGACGATCGCCGTCGGCAGGGACCACACCATCCGCTGGGCGAGGACCTCGCCGGGGTCGGTGGACTCCAGCAGATGCCAGTAGAGGGGGAGGACGCCCCAGAGGCCGTACGCGGCGACCCCGTAGAGGAGGCCCGTCCGCTGGTCGGTCGCAGATGGCACGAACCTTCCTCCTCCGGGTGAGAGCGGGTTGATCCGGGTTGACGGTAACGCCGCCGCGAGGGGGCTGTCATCTGCGTTTCACATGACGGTACTGACGGCGCTGGCGGTGCTGGCGGTGCTGGCGGCGCCCGGTGCTCCCCGGACGTGCGGCGGCCCCGCCGGAACCGTTCCCGGCGGGGCCGCCTGCCCGAACTCCCGTGTGCGCGCGCTCAGTCGGCGCACCGGCACGTCAGCCCGCGAACTCGTCAGCCCGCGACCGTCCAGGTGTCGTTGCCCGCGAGGAGCGCGCCGAGGTCGCCCTCGCCGTGGCGCTCGACGGCGGCCTCGATCTGGGTGCCCATGTCCGCGTCGTAGACGGGCCGTCGGACGTCCCGCAGCACACCGATCGGCGTACGGTGCAGCGTCTCCGGGTCGGCCAGCCGGGAGAGCGCGAAGGCCGTCGTCGGCGACTCGGCGTGTGCGTCGTGCACGAGGACGCCGTCCGTGCCCTCCTCCGCGACGTCGACGACGCGCAGATCGCCCGTGGCCGGGTCGCGTACGACGCCCTTCGAGCCGAGGCCGTCCTCGCCGGGGGTGCCGAAGCGGATCGGCTCGCCGTGCTCGACGCGGATCACGGCCTCCTGCGCCTGCTGCTTGTCCTTGAGGGCCTCGAAGGCACCGTCGTTGAAGATGTTGCAGTTCTGGTAGATCTCCACGAGCGCCGTGCCGTGGTGGTCGGCCGCGGCCTGCAACGTGCTCGTGAGGTGCTTGCGGTCCGAGTCGACCGTACGGGCCACGAAGGACGCCTCCGCGCCCAGCGCCAGCGAGACCGGGTTGAACGGGGAGTCGAGGGAGCCCATCGGCGTGGACTTCGTGATCTTCCCGGTCTCGGACGTGGGGCTGTACTGGCCCTTGGTGAGCCCGTAGATGCGGTTGTTGAACAGCAGGATCTTCAAGTTCACGTTGCGGCGCAGCGCGTGGATGAGGTGGTTGCCGCCGATGGACAGCGCGTCGCCGTCGCCCGTGACGACCCACACCGACAGATCGCGCCGCGTGCTCGCCAGCCCGGTGGCGATGGCCGGGGCACGGCCGTGGATGGAGTGCATCCCGTAGGTGTTCATGTAGTACGGGAAGCGGGACGAGCAGCCGATGCCCGAGACGAAGACGATGTTCTCCTTGGCCAGGCCGAGTTGGGGCATGAAGCCCTGCACGGCCGCCAGCACCGCGTAGTCGCCGCAGCCCGGGCACCAGCGCACTTCCTGGTCGGACTTGAAGTCCTTCATGCTCTGCGCCGCCTGGGCCTTGGGCACCAGCGAGAGCGCCTCGCGGGTCCCGTGCGCGTGCGGCGGCGTCCCCGTGGTCTCAGTCATCGGTGGATGCCTCCCTCAGTGCGGTCGCGAGCTGCTCGGCCTTGAACGGCATGCCGTTGACCTGGGTGTAGGAGTGTGCGTCGACGAGGTACCGGGCGCGTACGAGCGTGGCGAGCTGCCCGAGGTTCATCTCGGGGATGATCACGCGCTCGTAACTGCGCAGCACCGCGCCGAGGTTGGCCGGAAACGGGTTGAGGTGGCGCAGATGGGCCTGGGCGATGTGCTGCCCGTCGCGGCGCAGCCGTCGCACCGCGGCGGTGATGGGTCCGTACGTCGAACCCCAGCCCAGCACCAGCGTCCTGGCACGGCCGCCCGGGTCGTCGGCATCGATGTCGGGGACGTCGACGCCGTCGACCTTGGCCTGCCGCGTACGCACCATCAGGTCGTGGTTGGCCGGGTCGTAGGAGATGTTGCCGGTGCCGTCCTGCTTCTCGATGCCGCCGATGCGGTGTTCGAGACCGGGCGTGCCCGGGACGGCCCAGGGCCGCGCCAGGGTCTGCGGATCGCGCTTGTACGGCCAGAACGCCTCGGTGCCGTCGTCGAGCCGGTGGTTGGCCACCTCGGCGAACTGCACGCGCAGATCCGGGAGTTCGTCCGTCTCCGGTACGCGCCAGGGCTCGGAGCCGTTGGCGAGATAGCCGTCGGAGAGCAGGAAGACGGGCGTGCGGTACGTCAGCGCGATGCGGGACGCCTCGATGGCGGCGGCGAAGCAGTCGGCGGGCGTGGACGGCGCGACGATCGGCACCGGCGCCTCGCCGTTGCGTCCGTACATGGCCTGCAGCAGGTCCGCCTGCTCGGTCTTGGTGGGCAGCCCGGTGGAGGGGCCGCCGCGCTGGATGTCGACGATCAGCAGCGGCAGTTCGAGTGAGACGGCGAGCCCGATCGTCTCCGACTTCAGCGCCACACCGGGACCGGAGGTCGTCGTCACGCCGAGCGCACCGCCGAAGGCCGCGCCCAGGGCGGCGCCGATGCCGGCGATCTCGTCCTCGGCCTGGAAGGTGCGCACCCCGAAGTTCTTGTGCCGGGACAGCTCGTGGAGCACGTCCGAGGCGGGGGTGATCGGGTACGAGCCGAGGAAGAGCGGCAGCCGGGACTGGTGCGAGGCCGCGATCAGCCCGTACGCGAGGGCCAGATTGCCCGAGATGTTCCGGTACGTACCGGGCGGGAAGGCGGCCGTGGCGGGCGAGACCTCGTAGGAGACGGCGAAGTCCTCGGTGGTCTCGCCGAAGTTCCAGCCGGCCCGGTACGCCGCGATGTTCGCCTGGGCGACCTGCGGCTTCCTGGCGAACTTGGTGCGCAGGAAGTGCTCGGTCTGCTCGGTCGGGCGGTTGTACATCCACGACAGCAGGCCCAGGGCGAACATGTTCTTCGAGCGGCCCGCGTCCTTGCGGCCGACGTCGAACTCCTTGAGGGCCTCCACGGTGAGGGTGGTCAGCGGCACCTGGTGCACCCGGTAGCCGTCGAGCGAGCCGTCCTCCAGCGGGCTCACGTCGTAACCGACCTTGGCCATCGCGCGCTTGGTGAACTCGTCGGTGTTGACGATGATCTCCGCGCCGCGCGGCACGTCCGCGATGTTCGCCTTCAGGGCCGCCGGGTTCATCGCGACGAGCACGTTGGGGGCGTCGCCGGGCGTGAGGATGTCGTGGTCGGCGAAGTGCAACTGGAAGGAGGAGACGCCGGGGAGCGTGCCCGCGGGGGCGCGGATCTCCGCGGGGAAGTTCGGCAGCGTCGAGAGGTCGTTGCCGAACGAGGCCGTCTCGGAGGTGAAGCGGTCGCCGGTGAGCTGCATGCCGTCGCCGGAGTCGCCCGCGAAGCGGATGATCACCCGGTCCAGTCGCCGTACCTCCTTGGCGGCGGCCCCGCCGTGGGCGCCGTCCGGACCGGTCCCGGCCCCGGTGCCGTTCGCTCCGTTCGTCGCGTGCGGCCCGTCCGCCGCGGGCTCCTCGGCGTCGGGGCCCGGGCGCTGCCCGGCTGGGCTGTTGACCTGGTTGGTCACGGTGATTCGGACCTCCTCGAGGCGGCTGCTCGCCAGCCATCGTACGTCGGTAAGGGTTGCCTTCCCTGGATCGACCACATCGCGGACCAGGCGCTGAGACGCCGTACGGGCGGTGCGCGCGGACCGTCCGACGGCGCCCTCCGGAGTCGCTCCGGACCGTTCACGCCTGCTCGGGCCGCCGCCTTCCGCCTCCGCCGCACCGGGGCCGCCGCGCTCAGGAGCGGAGGTAGGTCAGGACGGCCAGCACGCGGCGGTGATCAGCGTCACTCTGCGACAGGCCCAGCTTCATGAAGATGTTGCTCACGTGCTTCTCGACGGCTCCGTGGCTGACGACGAGCTGCTGTGCGATCGCGGAGTTCGTCCGGCCCTCCGCCATCAGCCCCAGCACCTCCCGCTCGCGCGGCGTCAGCGCCGCCAGGACGTCCTGCTTGCGGCTGCGGCCCAGGAGCTGGGCGACCACCTCGGGGTCGAGGGCCGTGCCTCCGCCGGCGACGCGGACCACGGCGTCCACGAACTCGCGCACCTCGGCCACCCGGTCCTTCAGCAGATAGCCGACGCCGCTGCTGGATCCGGCCAGCAGCTCCGTGGCGTACTGCTCCTCCACGTACTGGGACAGCACCAGCACGCCCAGGTCCGCGTGCGCCGCGCGCAGGGCGATGGCCGCCCGTACGCCCTCGTCGGTGTGGGTCGGCGGCATCCGTACGTCGGCGACGACGACGTCGGGCGGCGAACCGGCCGCGGCGAGGTCGGCGACCGTCTTGACCAGGGCGTCGCCGTCGCCCACGCCCGCGACGACCTCGTGGCCGCGGTCGGTCAGCAGCCGTGTGAGGCCCTCGCGCAGCAGCACCGAATCCTCGGCGATGACGACCCGCACCGTGTTCTCCGCGTCCTCCGCCGTGCCTTCCGCCATGCCCTCCGCCACGCTCTCGGCCACGCCCTCCGTCATGTTCCGGACCCCCCTGGTCTTCCCCTGTGGACCACTCCGTACGACGCCTGCGCCGCGCTCAGCATTCCAGACCGCCGGGCGCCGGGTGGGGGGACGCCGCGGACGGGCGGTGGGTTGCCGGGGAGGAGGGGGAGAGGGGAGCGGACGGCGGACGGTCCGCGGCGCAGTGGCCGACTCTCAGACCCGCCAGGGGAGTTGGGCGGTGATGGTGGTGGGTCC
>NZ_LJGW01000084.1 GCF_001751255.1 Streptomyces nanshensis
TCACCCAAAGCCTGAACCAACGACACAAAACCCCACAGGCCCTCCGGCACACCAGAACCCGAAACACCCACAGACCCCACGGCATCCACGGCATCCACGGCACCGTCAACCACCGGCAGGAACGACAGCACACCCCCGCACACGGCCCCCTCCGGCAACACCCCAGCCACACGCGCCGCCAACTCCGCACGCCCCAGCCCCGGTTCGACCTCCAGACACACCGCACGCGCACCCAAAAGCCCCACCACCGACGACGCCCACTCCACCGGCACACCACCACCAGCAGGCACCACCACCAACCACACACCAGAAGCNAACCACACACCAGAAGCCGGCCCAGAGTCGGCGGTGCCGTTCGCGGAGGGGTGAGCTCCGTTGGAAACGACCTCCTGGACGGACCCAGCGCCGTCGCCGGAAGTGGCGGGTTCGATCAGCCCGTTCCCGCCCGAAGCCTCAAGTGCGGCACCGGAAAGCTCGGGGGTTTTGTGGGTGAGGGGTTTCCACCACTCC
>NZ_LJGW01000115.1:0-148 GCF_001751255.1 Streptomyces nanshensis
CGGGCAGGCTCTCCAGGGGCCCGGGCTCCCGGCGCGGTTCCGGCGGAGGCTCCGGCTCCGCCGTCCGTTCGTGCGGCCGTTCCTGCGCCCGTTCACGTTCCGGCGGTCGTTCTCGTTCCTGCGGCCCGCTCGGCGCCCCGTGTCCTCG
>NZ_LJGW01000115.1:310-21944 GCF_001751255.1 Streptomyces nanshensis
CGTACGCCTCCAGTTCGCGCACCCGCGCCCGCGCGCTTTCCAACTCCCCCGCCAGCGCGGCCAGTCGCTCCCGCAGCACCGGCACACCGCCGGTGCCGGCGTCGTGCGCGGCCACCGCGGCGCCGTGCAACGGCCGCAGCCGTTCGGCGGCCTGCCGCGCCGCACCGGCGCCGCGCCGCCGTTCCAGGTCCTCCAGGAGCGAGGCGACGACGTCCCACGGCGGGACCTCGCGGCCCTCCAGGCACTCCCGCAGCCCCTCCGGGTCGTGCGCCGTGAAGACGGCGAACCAGCCCGCGCCCGGGTCCAATTGCCCCACCAGCGCCGCCAGTTCACCGGCGTAGGCGCTCACGGGGCCGTGCGGCCGTGGAGCGGTCGCCGGAGCGGGCGCGTCTGCCATGCCCCGCATTGGACACCCGCCGTGTTACAGCGGACGTCCCCGCGAGGCTACGAGCAGTTTTCGCGCCGCCCCGGCGACCCTCCGGACCGCTCCCGCGATGCGTCAGTGCTTCGAGGGGTGCACCACCATCGCCGAACCGCCGCCGCGGCGCTCCTTCTCGGCGACGGCACGCCACCGTCCGTCACCCAGCGGCTGCACGCCCGTCGCCGCGCCGATCTCGTCGATCTTGGTGAACGAGTGGCCCATGTCCTCCAGTTGGGGCCGCAGCGGGCTCTTCCACAGCTTCGGCTCGACCTCGGTCTTCTCCGCGTTGCGCTGGCTGGCGCGCGGCGCGTTGATCGCCTCGTCCAGCGGCATGCCACGGTCCACGTGGTTGATCATGCTCTGCAGCACGGTCGTGATGATCGTGGCGCCGCCGGGCGAGCCCAGCGCGAAGGAGGGCTTGCCGTCCTTCAGCACGATCGTCGGCGACATCGACGAACGCGGACGCTTGCCCGGGCCGGGCAGGTTGGGGTCGTGGACGTCCGGGTCGGCGGGCTCGAAGGAGAAGTCCGTCAGCTCGTTGTTGAGCAGGAAGCCGCGGCCGGGCACGGTCATGCCGCTGCCGCCGGTCTGCTCGATCGTCAGCGTGTAGGAGACGATGTTGCCCCACTTGTCCGCCGCCGTCAGATGCGTGGTGCTCTGGCCCTCGTACGTCGTGGGCGCGGCCTTGTCACCGGACTTGCAGTCCGACGGATCGCGCGGATCGCCGGGCTCCACCGGGCTCTTGAGGACCTTGTCGTCCTTGATGAGGCATGCGCGCGAGTCCGCGAAGCGCTGCGAGAGCAGATCCTTGGTCGGGACGTCCTCCGCCGCGGGGTCGCCGACCCAGCGCCCGCGGTCGGCGAACGCGACACGGCTGGCCTCGATGTAGCGGTGCAGCAGCTTCTTCTTGCTGAGCTTGCTCAGGTCGCTGCGCTCCAGGATGTTCAGCGCCTCGCCGACGGTCGTGCCGCCCGAGGAGGAGGGCGCCATCCCGAAGACGTCGAGACCGCGGTAACGGGTGTGCGAGGGCGCCTGCTTGGCCGCCTTGTACGCCTTGAGGTCCGCCGCCGTCAGATCGCCGGTGCGCACCTTGCCCGCGCCGGAGCCCACCTTCGGCTTGCGCACGGTGTCGACGATGTCGTCCGCTATCGCACCCTTGTAGAGCGGGCCGGTGCCCTTGCGGGCGAGGGTGTGGTACGTACGCGCCAGGTCCGGGTTGCGCAGCGTGCTGCCGGTCTTGGGGAGCTTGCCGCCCGGCATGAACAGCTTGACGGTGTCGGGGAACTTGCGGAAACGCTCCTCGTTGTCGGCCGTCTGCTCGCGGAAGGTCTTGTCGACGGTGAAGCCGTCGCGGGCCAGCTTCTCGGCCGGGGCCAGCACCTTGCCCAGCGGCTTGGTGCCCCACTTGTCGAGGGCCTGCTCCCAGGTGGCGGGCGTGCCGGGGGTGCCGACGCTCAGCCCGCTGGTGACGACCTCGTCGAACGGCAGGGCTTTGCCGTCCTCCTGGAAGAGCTTCTCGTCGGCGCTCTTCGGCGCGGTCTCCCGGCCGTCGAGCGTACGGATCTTGCCGCTGGCGGCGTCGTAGGAGACGAGGTAGCCGCCTCCGCCGAGGCCGGCCGAGTAGGGCTCGGTGACGCCGAGCGCGGCGGCGGTGGCCACGGCCGCGTCGACGGCGTTGCCGCCCCGCTTGAGCACCTCGATGCCGGCGGCCGACGCGTCGGCGTCCACGCTGGCCACGGCACCGCCGTGGCCCACGGCGACGGGCTGCTTCTCAGGTGTGTGCCGCGCGTCCTGGCTGCTTCCGGTGAGCGCTGGTGCTGCTGCGGCACCCACCGCCGCGATCGCCGCGGTCGCGGTGATCACGGCGAGCAGTCTGGCGGAACGGCGGTCGGTCATGCGCCGCATGGATACCTCCTGACGTGATGGATCAGCGAAGACTAGCCCGCCGCCGCATGCACGTCAGCATCGGTGCCGCGTCGATCCCGCAGACTCCCGTACGCCCCCTTCGCCTGCGGATGTACGCTGCCGCCCCATGACGGACAACCTCCGGGAGATCGTGCTCGGCGTACTGGCCGCGGGCGTCACGGCGGCTCTGGGCTGGTTCGCCCGTACCTATCTGTGGCAGCGCCGACTCCGGCGCAAACAGGGCTTCTTCGGGCTGCCGCACCACTCCGAGTGCCTGCTCGTGGTGGGCCGCGACGCGGCCACGACCGAGTGGGCCGTCGCCCGCAACGACGTGTTCGCGCTGCTGGAGCTGTCCGCGCTGATCAAGGACTGCGGCGCGAACGCGGACGTCATACCCCACGACATGACGCAGCAGGGCTTCGGCGAACGCACCGAGTTCTGCATCGGCGGCCCCGTATCCAACCGCCGCACCGCCGCGCATCTTCAGTCGCTGCTGCCGGGCGTCGCCGTGAACACCGACGCCTCCCCCGGCCCGGACCGTGCCGCCTTCACCATCGGCGGCGAGCGGCATCTGATGGAGAAGGGCGTCAGCGAACACGTCCTGCTGGCACGTCTCACGGCCGGTCAGCGCGAAGAGGTGCGGCCGGTGTTCCTCTGCTGCGGCCAGAGCGCCGTCACGAACCAGGCCGCGGCGCGCTATCTGGCGCGGCATCACACCCGGCTGCTGCGCAAGTACGGGGCGAGCGGCGACTTCTGCCTGCTGCTGAAGGTCGTCAACTCCCAGGCGTACGGCCCGGACGTCGTCGAGCTGGTCTCCGACGTCACCCGCGCCGCGACCGCGCCGCCGCCCCCGTCCGCTTCCACTTCCGCTTCCGCTTCCGCCTCCTCGTCCGAGACGGGAGGACGGCGCGGCAGCCACCGTGCGACGAGCTGACCCCGGCACGCCCCCGCGGCGCCTGTGCGACCAGGCCCGGCGGCCTCACCCCTCGGAGAACTCCGCGTAGAGCTGCGACAGCTCCGGCGTCCCCGTCTCCGCCCAGGACGCCCCTTCCTCCAGGACGTCCAGTTCCCTGCCCGAACCCAGCCGCACCACCGGCTGGTCGTCCTCGGGCCGCAGCCGCCACCGGGCGCCGGGCACCGTACGGACGAGGACCGTGCCCAGGTACAGGCCCGCGTCGCTGCCGAGCCAGGGGGTGATCTCCGGGTCCTCGCGCCAGCGCGGCAGAAGCTGGTCGAGAGCGGACAACGAGTCGGCGGAGTCGTCGAGTTCGACTCCGGCGTCCTGTGCCTGATCCCTGAGCAGTTCGCACTCCGAGAGAAGCTGAGCGGCTCCCTCGGGGTCGCTGGACACCGCGTCCACGAGCGAGGCGCCCGGCGCCTCCTCGTTCCTCTTACGCCAGTTGTCCAGGAAGGGGATGTTCATACGGATCAGGGTGTCATCCACCCATGGGCGAGCACCACAGGCACGCTGTGCTTCGAGCACGGGTCGGAAAAAACGGCCAGTGTCCTGACTGGACACCTTGACGCCGCTTTGCCGTCTCTCTACCTTCACCGGGCCTCGGTCGAATCGGGGTGCGCGGAAAGGGTGTTGCTGCCGGACGACGAGAGAGGACAGTCGGCGTGCGCGGACGTCTGTGGAATGTTCCCCTCCTGATCCTGCTGACCCTCGCGGGTACTCCCGCGGTCGCGGTCGCACAGGACCGCACGACTACGAAGCACACGGAGCCGCTCCCTTTGGAGCGGCTCTTCGACAACCGGGCCGTGAGCGACGACGCACATCCGGGAGACGCCGACTTCGACGGAGCCGGCAACTCCCTGTCCGCACAGGATCTCCACACCGCCGGCTGGGACCCCGGCCGGCTTCTCGGACTCGACTCCGTCTCCCTGCGCTGGCCGCACACGCGACCCGGGGAGCCGGACAACGTACGCGCCGACGGACAGCAGGTACGGGTGGACGGCACGGGCAACGCCGTCTCGCTGCTGGTCGCGGGCACCTCCGCCGTCGGCGGGCCGGGCAACGGCGTCACCGGCACCGGCACCGTCCACTACTGGGACGGCTCCAGCTCCCCGTACACGCTGACCGCTCCCGACTGGCGCAGCGGCTCGCTGGCGACCAAGGCCGTCGCGCTGCCGAAGGTCAACACCCGCTCGGGCACGCCGCTCGCCGAGAAGGCGAAGCTGTACGCGGTGACCGTGCCCGTCCACGAGGGGCGCCGCATCCGGTCGTTGACGCTGCCGCGTGACGCGGGCCCGGCGAGCGATCTGCACGTCTTCGCCGCGGCGGTACGGCGCACGGAGTCGTCCTGGACGGGGACGTGGACGACGAGCACCGCCGGCTACACCTCCGTCGGCCCGTGGCAGAACCAGACGCTGCGGCTCGTCGTGCACACCTCGGCGGGCGGCTCGCGCACCAGGATCAAGCTGGCGAACACCTTCGCCTCGACGCCCCTGGAGATCGGGCACGCCTCCGTCGTCGTACAGCGCGAGGGCGCGACCGGCAGAGGACGGCCCGTGCCGCTGCGGTTCGGCGGGCGCGACGGCACCGTGCTCCCGGCGGGCGCCCACGCGGTGAGCGACCCCGTCGGCTTCCAGGTGCCGGCCGAGAGCAATCTGCTGGTGAGCATCCATCTGCCGGGCGCGGTGCCGGCCGCTCCGGTGCACAGCGAGGCACGGCAGCAGAGCTTCGTCAGCGCGGGCGGCAGCGGCGACCGTACGGGAGACGCCGAAGGCGCAGCGTTCACCGGGACGTTGGACGTATGGCCGTTCCTGACGGGCGTCGACGTACGGGGCGGACCGGGGTCCGTCGTCGCCTTCGGCGACTCCATCACCGACGGGGTCCGCTCGACGCCCGGCACCAACCGGCGCTGGCCGGACCTCCTCGCGCAGCGGCTGCGCGCCCAGCAGGACGTCCCGCACTACGGGGTGCTCAACCAGGGCATCTCCGCGAACCGCGTGGTCTCCGACCGCTATCCCGGTGACGGCGTCAGCGACGACACGGGCGGCGTCAGCGCGCTGAACCGGCTGGAGCGGGACGTGCTGGGACAGACGAACGCGCACACCGTCGTCGTCTTCGAGGGCATCAACGACGTGCGGTGGGGCGCGAGCGCCGACGAGGTCGTCGCGGGTCTGAAGGAGGTCGCCCGGCGGGCGCACGAACGCGGACTGCGCGTCGTCGGGGCCACGCTGACGCCCTGTGAGGGCTATCAGGACTGCTTCCCGGAGGTGGACGCCAAGCGCAGCGCCGTCAACGCCTTCATCCGGGACAACGGAGGCACCTTCGACGCGGTGCTCGACTTCGACGCGGTCGTACGGGATCCGGCACGGCCCCAGCGGATGCTGCCCTCGTACGACAGCGGGGACCATCTGCACCCCGGTGACGCCGGCTATCAGGCGATGGCGAACTCGGTCGAACTGCGGAAGCTGCTGCCGGGGGCCTGACCCGAGCCGTCACGGGATCCGTCACGGGAGGCGTCCGGCGTGCTCACGGCGCCGGGCGCCTCCCCTCGGCTCCCATCTCCCGGCTCACGCCCCGCAGTTCACCCTCGCCCGCTCAACGCCCCTCGGCTCACACCTCGATGTCGACGACGACCGGCGCGTGGTCGGAGGCGCCCTTGCCCTTGCGCTCCTCGCGGTCGACGTAGGCATCCTTGACGGCCGCCGAGAAGGGGGCGTTGCCGTAGACGAGGTCGATGCGCATGCCCCTGTTCTTCGGGAAGCAGAGCTGCCGGTAGTCCCAGTACGTGTACGGGTGGTCGTACTTGAGGGGGCGCGGCATCACATCCGTCAGGCCCGTCTCCCGCAGGGACTTCAGCGCGTCGCGCTCGGGCCCGGTGACATGCGTGGAGCCCTCGAAGACGCTGCGGTCGTAGACGTCCTCGTCGGTCGGGGCGATGTTGTAGTCGCCCAGTATCGCGAAGGGCGCCTCGCCCGGGGCCTCGCGCTCGGCGGTGCGGCGCAGCGCCTCCAGCCACTGGAGCTTGTAGTCGTAGTGCGGGTGCCCGACCTCACGGCCGTTCGGCACGTACACCGACCACACGCGCACTCCGCCGCACGTCGCGGCGGCGGCGCGGGACTCCTGGCCGCCGTCGTACGCGGGGCCCTCCGGCAGACCGGTCACCGGGTCCTCGAGGCCGACGCGGGAGAGGACCGCGACCCCGTTCCACCGGCCGTCGCCGTTGACCAGCGACTCATAGCCCAGCGCCTGGATCTCGGCGGAGGGGAAGGCCTCGGCGGAGCACTTCAGCTCCTGGAGGCAGACCACATCGGGCCCGGCGGACTCCAGCCACGCCAGCAGCCGGGGCAGTCGGGCACCGATGGAATTGACGTTCCAGGTCGCGATACGCATGCCGCGAATCTACCGCGCGACACCGACACTCTCGCCGGGGGCCAGTCGCCCGTGCTCGACGCCTCCCAGGTCGCCGATCATCCGGTCGTAGACGGGCCGTGCACGGTCGGCGAGCAGCCCGTCGTGCACGTCGAAGGCGCGGCGCGGCGCCACCTCCCGTACGTAGTCGATGATTTCGGAGACCTTGCTCCAGGGCGCGTGCACCGGCAGCAGCAACGTGTCGACGGAGCGGCCGGGCACGGTCAGCGCGTCGCCGGGGTGGAAGAGCGAACCGTCCACGACATAGCCGGAGTTGGCGATCCGCGGGATGTCGGGGTGGATGACGGCGTGCAGGCTGCCGTGGACCTCGATCTCGAACCCGGCGGCGTCGAAGGTGTCGCCCTCGCCGACGGTGTGCACCCGGCCGGGGAAGGTCGTCGAGATCTTCTCCGTGACACTGCGCGGCGCACTGATGTGGGCGGCCGGGTTCGCCTCCATGGCGGCGCGGAGCCTGGCCTCGTCGAAGTGGTCCGGATGCTCGTGCGTGACGAGGATCGCGTCGGCCCCGACGGCGGCGTCCTCCTCGCTGAACCCTCCGGGGTCGATGACGAGCGTCCGCCCGTCCCGCTCGATCCGTACGCAGGCGTGCCCTTTCTTGATCAGCTTCATGGGCCCATTGTGCCCTTGCGCCTGACGGCGCAGGACCGCCGACGCCGCGGGGGAGCCTGGCGCCTCGGGGCGGCGCACCGGCTGTGCGCCGCCTGAAGCCGCGCCCGTGCGTCGCGCCGCACACCGTCGCATACGGGCCCTCCGGGCCCAGCAGGCTTCCGGGGCGGGGCAGTTGAGCACGGGACTGCCGGGTGACGTACGGGCGCTCCACGGGCGGCCCCGCCTCCGAAACGCCATCGGGAACGGGCAGTTGGCGTACGCGCGTGCTTCAGCCGCCTCCTGCGGCGGCGGGCTGCGGGCGGGACGCAGGCCACGTATCGCCGGAACGGGATGTAGGCCCCACCAGGCGGGTGCGGCGGCACCCGGCACCTGTCTGCCCTCCTGCCGACGTAACGTACCCCCGCCGCCCGAGCGGCAGTTGACGCCCACCGACGCGAGTCTTCGGGGCGCGGCTCGCGCTCCGTACGCGACCGCTAGTCCTCCGGTGTCGTCTCCTCGCGGATGACCTCCTGAGCCACCGCGAACGCCGAGTTCGCCGCCGGGACACCCGCGTAGACGCCGGTCTGGAGGAGGATCTCCTTGATCTCCTGCGGGGTGAGGCCGTTGCGCAGGGCCGCGCGCAGATGGAAGCGCAACTCGTCGAAGTGGCCGCGCGAGACGAGAGCCGTGAGCGTGATGACGCTGCGCGTGCGGCGGTCGATACCCGGTCTCGTCCACACCTCGCCCCACGCGTAGCGGGTGACGAAGTCCTGGAAGTCCTGGGTGAAGTCGTCCGCCGCCTCCTGCGCGCGGTCCACGTGCGCGTCGCCGAGGACTTCGCGGCGGACCTTCATGCCCGCGTCGTAGGTGTCGCCGCGTCCGGCGGCGGCCTCCGCGGACTCCAGTTCGGCGATGGCGCCCGGTGCCCGCAGCGCCGCCGGGGCGATCACGGGGGCGGGTGCGGGCGGGCCCGCGGGCGATTCCTGCCAGCTCGTGGTGAAGTGCCGGATGATCAACTCCGTGACGGCGCCGGGCTGTTCGACGGGCGTCAGATGCGACGCCCCGGGGACGATGGCGAGCCTCGCGTCCGGGATCCCGGCGACGAGGGCGCGGGCCTCGGCGGGCGGCGTCGCCTCGTCCTCGGCGCCGGCGACCACCAGCGCGGGAACTCCGATGCCGCCGAGGTCGCCGCGTACGTCGAAGGAGGCGAGCGCCTCGCAGGCCGCGATGTAGCAGCCGGGGTCGGTCGTACGCACCATCTGCACGGCCCACTCGACGATGGCCGGCTGGGCCTCGATGAAGCCGTCGGTGAACCAGCGTTCGGGGGTGGAGCGGGCGATGGGGTCGAGGCCGTTCGTACGGACGACGACGCCGCGCTGCCGCCAGGCGTCGGCGGTGCCGAAGCGGGGCGAGGCGGAGACGAGGGCGAGCGAGGAGAGGCGTTCGCGGGCGATCATGCCGAGCTGGATGCCGACGGCGCCGCCTATCGAGCACCCGGCGTAGCCGAAGCGGTGGATGCCGAGGGAGTCGAGCGTGGCCAGGACGCGTTCGGCGAGGGCGGTGGTGGAGTCGGCGGGGTACGCGGGCGCTCCGCCGTGGCCGGGCAGATCGAAGCGGAGGACGCGCCAGTTGCGGGTCAGTTCGGGTATCTGCCGGTCCCACATGTGCCAGGTCGTGCCCAGGGCCGGACCGAGCACGAGCACGGGTGCGTCGTCGGGGCCGTCCAGGCGGTGCTGCAACATCCGGTCACTCTGCTTCTCGCTCACGCCGCCACGCTACCCAGGGCCGCGAGGGGTGCGGCTTCGGGGGCGCGGCTGTGTACATCAGAACTTCACGGTGGACACGACATATACACGCGGCATGCCCTTGTAACTGCGGTCCACGGTGATGGCCACGTCCGGCTGGTTCTTCTTCTGGCGGAAGACGGTGCCCGCGTACTCGTGGCCCTCCTTGCCCAAGTCCCAGCCGACCTTCTGCGCATGCTTGCCGCTGATGGTGACCTTGCCGTCGCGCAGCGCGGACTCGCTCGTGCCGACGTCGTCGAGGAAGTCGTCGAGCCGCTTCTCCGGGAGGCGGAACTGCACGTAAAGCGAGCTGGTCTGCCAGGAGTTGGCCTCGTAGAAGGCGTAGTGGCTGGACTTGGACGGCAGCGGCACGTCGTACACGGTGCGCTGGACCTTGCTGGGCCAGCCGTAGGTGAGGTTGGTGGCCGCGGCCTTGCGCTCCTTGTCCTCGCCGCTGTCCCGGCTCTGGAAGGCGGACCGTACGAGGTAGCCGCCGGGGACCGCGATCAGCAGCACGACGATCAGCAGCGTCAGCAGCCGGTGCCGGGGCCGGTGCGGCGGACGCAGCGGAGGGCGTACGTCCTGGCGGGGCGCGGTGGCCGTCACTGGCCCACCGCCCTGCGCAGGTTGTCCGCCGCCCGCTCGTAGCGCTCGTAGCGCTCCAGGCGGCGCCGGTTGGCGCGGCGGAAGCGCCGGGCGACGAGCCGGGCCAGGTCGGCGGCGCCCACCATGCCCGCCTCGGGGCCGAGTTGGGCCTTGGCGATGGTGGCCTCCGGGCGGTATCCGCGTCCGGTCAGATGGCGTCTGAAGGCGTCGCGCGCCGGGTCGATGAGGAGTTCGTCGGCGGCGCTGACCCCGCCGCCGATCACGAAGCCGCCGGGGTCGAGGGCGGCGGCCAGGTTGGCGATGCCCACGCCCAGCCAGTGCCCGATGTCCTGGAGCAGCTCGGTGCACATCGCGTCGCCGCCGCGGGCCAGTTCGGTGATGAGGGGGCCGGTGATCTCCGAGACCTGGCCGCCGACGCGTTCGCTGATGCCGTACGCGACGGGCGACTCGGCGAGGGCGAGTTCGCGTGCCTCGCGCACCAGCGCGTTGCCCGAGCTGTACTGCTCCCAGCAGCCGCGGTTTCCGCAGGGGCAGCGGTGGCCGCCGGGCACGACCTGCATATGGCCGAACTCGCCTGCCACGCCGTACTTTCCGCGCTTGACCTGGCCGTCCTCCAGGATGGCGCCGCCGATGCCGGTGCCCAGCGTGATCATCACGAGGTGGTCCTCGCCGCGTCCGGCGCCGAAACGCCACTCGCCCCAGGCGGCGGTGTTGGCGTCGTTGTCGACCATGACGGGGACGGCGAGACGTGCGGTCAGGGCGTCCTTGAGGGGCTCGTCACGCCAGGCGAGATGCGGTGCGAACAGCACGCGGGAGCGGTCGGCGTCGACCCAGCCGGCCGCGCCGATGCCCACGGCGTGCACGTCGTGCCGGTCGGAGAGGTCGAGCACCAGCTCGGCGATGGTGTCCTCGACGACCTTCGGGCTCTTGGACTTCTCGGGGGTCTCCGCGCGTACCTGCTCCAGGATCTGGCCGTCGGCGTCGACGACGCCCGCCATCACCTTCGTACCGCCGATGTCGATGCCGACGGTGGGGACACGGGGCGCGGAGAGGTGCGAGCGCCGCTCCCGGGTGCTGACGGTCCGCAGGACGCTGGCGCTCGGCGCGGGGCGGCGGTAGAGACGGTCCCGGTCCGCGCGCTCTCGGTACATGCTCACTGCGCGGCCTTCCTCTGTACGCGGCTGCTGGCTGAGGACCACGGGTCGCTCGGGTCGGCCGGTCGGGACCGGCCGGACGCCCGGACCGTGTACGGGCCCACTCGCCGATTCTGCCTTACCGCGGAAGGGGGCGGCGCCACACGTCCCTGACCAGGGGCGACGGGGGCGGCTGCGGCGCACCTCGCGCCGCGCCGCGCGCCCGCGCCCCCGCGCCCTCACTCAGCGCAGATGCTCGGGCACCGGCGCGCGCTCCAGCTCGTGGCTGAGCTGCTCCAGCTCGCTGCCGCCGGACATCTGCCGCGTCAGCTCCTCCAGCGCCAGCTCCTCCTTGCGGTGGCTGCCGGCCATCGCGCCCCGCTTGAGCAGGACGAAGCGGTCGCCGACCAGATACGCGTGGTGCGGGTTGTGCGTGATGAGTACGACGCCGAGTCCGGCGTCCCGCGCGGCGGCCACGTACTTCAGCACCACCCCGGACTGCTTGACGCCGAGCGCCGCGGTCGGCTCGTCCAGCACCAGGACCTTCGCGCCGAAGTAGACGGCGCGGGCGATCGCCACGCACTGCCGCTCGCCGCCGGAGAGGGTGCCGATGGGCTGGTCGACGTCGCGCAGGTCGATGCCCATGCGCAGCAGTTCGCTGTGCGTCGTACGGCGCATCTGCTCGACGTCGAGACGGGCGAACGGGCCGCGCCCCCTGGTCGGTTCGGAACCGAGGAAGAAGTTGCGCCAGACCGGCATCAGCGGGACGACGGCGAGGTCCTGGTAGACGGTGGCGATGCCGCGGTCCAGGGCGTCGCGGGGCGAGGAGAGCCGGGTCTCCTCGCCGTTCACGCGGAAGCTGCCCGCGTCGTGCTGGTGGAGCCCGGCGACGATCTTGATGAGCGTGGACTTGCCGGCGCCGTTGTCGCCGAGCACGCAACTGATCTCGCCCGCGTGCACCTGGAGGGAGACTCCTTCCAGGGCGCGGATGTTGCCGTAGAACTTGCTCACGTCGCGCAGCTCGACGAGCGGCGTGCCCTGCGCGTCCGCGGTCTTCTCGGCGGCGGTCCCGGCGCCGGTGTCCGCCGCCCGCTGCGGCTCGTGCGCCGTGCCCGCCTGTTCCGTCCCGGCTGCCTTCTCCGCGCTCATCGCTTCGCCTCCGCCCGCTTGCGTATATATGCGTTCAGCAGGACGGCGACCAGCAGCATCGCGCCGAGGAAGAACTTGAACCAGTCCGGCTCCCACTGCGCGTACACGATGCCCTTGCTCGTCATGCCGAAGATGAACGCGCCCACCGCGGCGCCGACCGCCGAGCCGTAACCGCCGGTGAGCAGGCAGCCGCCGATGACGGCCGCGGCGATGTAGATCAGTTCGTTGCCGACGCCCTCGCCGGACTGCACGACGTCGTAGTTGAAGAGCAGATGCTGCCCCGATATCCACGCGCCCAGCGCCACCCCGAGATACAGCCCGATCTTGGTACGGGCGACGGGGACGCCGACGGCGCGCGCCGTCTCCTGTCCGCCGCCGACCGCGAAGATCCAGTTCCCGGCCTTCGTCCGCAGCAGCAGCCATGTCGCGAGCGCCACCAGCCCCAGCCACCACACCACGGTGATCTGGATGTCGGCGGGGCCGAGCGTCAGCTCGGAGGCGAACAGCGCCCTGGCCGAGGCGAAGCCCTCCATGTCGGAGATGGTCTTGGTGGAGACGGTGCCGCTGATGGCCTTCGTCAGGCCGAGGTTGAGGCCCGTCAGCATCAGGAACGTGCCGAGCGTGATGATGAAGCTCGGCAGCTTCGTACGGACGAGCATGTAGCCGTTGAAGAGCCCGATGCCCAGCGTGACGAGCAGCGAGACGCCCACGCCGACCCACACGTTGGCGGTCATCTGGTAGCTGAACATCGAGGAGACCAGCGACGAGGTGGTGACCATCACGCCCGTCGAGAGGTCGAACTCCCCGCCGATCATCAGCAGCGCCACCGGCACCGCCATGATCCCGAGCGTGGAGGAGGCGTAGAGCACCGTGGAGAGGCTGGAGGCGCGCAGGAAGCTGTCGGCGACCACCGAGAAGACGACAAAGACGGCGATCGCGCCGACGACGGCGCCGAGTTCGGGCCGTCCCAGCAGCCGCTGGAACAGCGACCGGTGCACGAGCCGCTCGTCGCTGCGTACGGTCGCCGTGCCGGTTTCGGTGCCGTCGTGCCGCGCGGCGTCGGTGCCGGCGGGCGGGCCGTCCTCGCGGGCCTCGTCGGCGCCGGGTGGTGTGGGTGTCGATGCAGCGGTCATCGCGTTCCCCGCTTCGTGTACTTCTGCACGGTGGATGCGTCCTTCTTCGTGAGGATCTGCGGGCCGGTCAGCACGGGCTCGCCGCCGCCCAGCATGTTGGCGTTGTAGCGCTCCAGCCACAGCAGGTCGACCGCCTCGTACCCCTGGAGGTAGGGCTGCTGGTCCACGGCGAAGCCGATCGAGCCGTCCTTCAGACCGCGCGCCGTCTGGTCGTTGAGGTCGAAGGTGACGGTCTCCGCCCTGCTGCCCGCGCCCTCGGCGGCCTTGACGGCGGTCGGGGCGAAGGGGGCGCCGAGCGTGACGATCGTGTCGATGTCGCGGTCCGACTGGAGTTCGGCCTCCAGGGACGATTCGACGCCCGGCATGTTCGTACCGTCGGCGTGCAGATTGCGCACCTCGCCGTCGAAGGTCTTCCGTACGCCGCGGCAGCGCTCCTCGTGACCCACGTTGCCCTGCTCGTGCAGCAGGCAGAGGGCCTTCTTGCGGCCGCGCTCGTTGAGTTCGCGTCCGACGGCCTCGCCCGCGATCTCCTCGTCCTGGCCGATGTGCGCGAGCGCGCCGTACTCCTTCGACTTCTCCTGGCCGGAGTTGATGGTGACGACGGGGATGCCGGCCTTGCGTGCCTTGGCCAGGGCGCCCTTCATCGCGTCCGGCTTGGCGAGGGAGACGATCAGCCCGTCGACGTCGCTGTCGACGGCCGCCTTGACGAGCTGCGCCTGCCGGCCGGCTTCCTTGTCGTGGGAGTAGTGGAAGTCGATGTTGTCCTTCACGGCGGCCTGCTTCGCTCCGCTCTGGACGATGTCCCAGAAGGTGTCGCCCTCCCCGGAGTGGCTCACCATGGCGATCTTCCAGCGGGGCGTGCCGACGGCGGCCTTCCCCGAGACCGCCGCGTCGCGCGCCTCCTCGGCTCGTTTGCCGCCGGTGCTGCTGCACCCCGCGAGTGCGGCGGACACCACGAGGAGGAGGGCCGCCGCCGCGGCGCGGATGCGTCGGATGCGGATCGCGCGCCGCGTACGGCTCCCGTGGGCACGGAGCCTTTCCAGCCTGGACACCTGCTGCTGACCTCTCGGTACGGGTGCGTGTGTTCGTCCCGGCGCCCGCCCCGGTCACCGGTACCGGCGCGGACGTCCGCGCCAGTATCGGGGACCGGCTTGCAGGGTCCGCTCACCGGGTTCCGCGCTTGGTGTACTTCTCCAGCCGGGGCACGTCCTTGTCCGTGACGATCTGCGGTCCGGTCAGTACGGGCTTGCCGCCGCCCAGTTCGTTGGCGTTGTAGGAGTGCAGCCACAGCGCGTCGACGGCCTCGTAGCCCTGGAGGTAGGGCTGCTGGTCCACGGCGAAGCCGAAGCTCTTGTCCTTCAGGCCCTTCACGACCTGGGCGTTGAGGTCGAAGGTGTCGATCTCCGCCTTGCTGCCGGCCTTCTCCTTGGCCTTGGCGGACGTCGCCGCGAAGGGGGCGCCGAGGGTGAGGACGGTGTCGATCTCGTCGTCCGACTGAAGCTTGGCCTCCACGGAGGACTGCACGTCCGGCATGTTCGTACCGTCGACGTTGAGCGTGCTCATCTCCCCGTCGAAGGTCTTCTTCGCGCCGTCGCAGCGCTCCTCCAGCGAGACGTTGCCCTGTTCGTGGATGACGCACAGGGCCTTCTTGCGGCCGCGCTCGTTGAGTTCGTCGCCGACGGCCTCGCCCGCGATCGCCTCGTCCTGGCCGATGTGCGAGAGGGCGCCGAACTCGGCGGAGTGCTCGCCGCCGGAGTTGATGGTGATCACCGGGATCCCGGCCTTCACGGCCTTCTTCACGGCGCCCTTCATCGCGTCCGGCTTGGCGAGCGTGACGATCAGCCCGTCGACCTTCTTGTCGACGGCGGACTGCACGAGCTGCGCCTGCCGGCCCGCCTCGTCGTCGTGCGAGTAGTCGAAGCGGACGTTGTCCTTGCGGGCGGCGTCCTTCGCTCCGCTCTGCACGATGTCCCAGAAGGTGTCGCCCTCCCCGGAGTGGGAGACCATCGCGATCGTCATGCGCGGGGTGTCGACGCCCTTGCCGCCGCCCGCGCCGTCGGCGCTCTCCTCGCCGCTCTTGCCGCCGGAGCTGCTGCACCCGGCGGCGAGCAGGGCCGCACTCGTGAGGGCCACCGCCACCGTTGTCGCTCTACGTGCTCTACGCCGAAGGACCATGAGCGGAGTTCTAGCCGGGCCCGGAGCGAGCGTCAATACTTTGTCCGAACATTCTCCATGAGAGTTTGTCCGAACAAAGTCGGGGGCGCCGCGCCTCGCGCCGTACGCGGCGACGTACAGTCCGCCGCGGCTCGCATCTCCCGTACGGGGCAGGGGACTTCGCGCCGCGCGGCGGACCCCGCGGAGGCCGGGGTCAGGAGCGTACGAGGAGCTGGAACTCGAAGGCGTAGCGGGAGGCCCGGTAGAGATGCGAGGCGTACTCGACGGGCCGGCCGGTGTCGTCGAACGTCGTGCGCTCCATCGTCAGCAGCGGCGCCCTCGCCTCCTCCCCCAGCAGCTTCGCCTCGTCCTCGGTCGCCGACCGCGCGCCCACGGACTGCCGCGCGCTGTGCAGCGTGACACCCAGGCCGCGCATCAGCCGGTAGAGCCCCGTGGACTCCAGCTCCTCACCGCTCTCGCCGCGCAGCAGATCGCCGGGCAGATGGTTGCGGAGGAAGGCCATGGGCTCGCCGTGCGTCAGACGCAGCCGCTCCACGAGCCGCACTTGAGCGCCCTCCGCCACGGACAGCGCGGCGGCGACCTCGGCCGTCGCCTCCTCCGTCTCGTAGCGCAGCAGCCGGGTGGCGGGACGCTGGCCTGCCGCCTCCAGATCGTCGTAGAGGCTGCTCAGCTCCAGCGGGCGGCGCACCTGGCTGTGCACGACCTGGGTGCCGATGCCGCGGCGGCGCACCAACAGGCCCTTGTCGACGAGGGATTGAATGGCCTGACGGACCGTGGGACGGGAGAGGCCGAGGCGGCTCGCGAGCTCGATCTCGTTGCCGAGCAGGCTGCCCGGGGAGAGCCTGCCGCGTTCGATGGCGGTCTCGAGCTGCTGGGCGAGCTGGAAGTACAGGGGGACCGGGCTGCTGCGGTCCACGCTGAACTCCAGATCCACCGGATCATTCTTGGCCACGGGGGGAGCGTAGTCGGCGGGGCCTTCCTCCGGAAGGCGTAAGTTCGGTTGTCCGGACAAAGCGGACCGTGGCCTCGTCGCTCCCCCTTGTGGCCACCCGCTGGCCGCCCCGCGCCCGTTCAATTGTCCTGACAAAGTATTGACAGCTCTTGCGACGGCGGGCGACCGTTTCCGCATGCGCATCGGACTCATCGGCACCGGCCGGATCGGCACCTTCCACGCCCGTACGCTCACCGCCGAGCCCGAGGTGAGCGAACTGCTCGTCACCGACGTGGACGCGGCGCTCGCCGGCCGCGTGGCCACGGACCTCGGCGCGACCCTCGCCCCCTCCCCCGACGAACTGCTCACCCGCGATCTCGACGCCGTCGTCATCGCCTCGGCGACCTCCTCGCACGCCGGACTGATCCAGGCGGCAGCCGCGCAGGGCGTGCCCGTCTTCTGCGAGAAGCCGATCGCGCTGGACCTGCCCGGAACGAAGGCCGCCCTCCGTACCGTCGACGAGACCGGGGTCCTGCTCCAGATCGGCTTCATGCGCCGCTTCGACGCGGGGTACGCGGCGGCGCGCGCGGCCGTGCGCTCGGGGTCTCTCGGGCGGCTGCACACCGTACGGGCGGCCACGTCCGATCCGGCGCCGCCGCCCGCCGCGTATCTCCCGCTCTCCGGCGGCCTCTACCGGGACTGTCTCGTGCACGACTTCGACGCGGTGCGCTGGGTGACGGGGCGCGAGGTGGTCGCGGTGTACGCGGCCGGTTCGGACGCGGGTCCGGAGATGTTCCGTGAGGCGGGCGACGTCGACACCGCCGCCGTGCTGCTCACCCTGGAGGACGGGCTGCTGTGCACGGCCACGGCCACCCGCGTCAACGGCGCCGGATACGACGTACGGATGGAGGTCGCGGGCGAGAAGGACCAGATCGCGGTCGGCCTCGACGCCCGTACGCCGCTGACGTCGGTGGAACCGGCCGCGGCCCCGGCGGCGCCCGTGGACCCCTGGCCGGGCTTCCTGGAGCGGTTCGCCCCGGCGTACGAGTCTGAACTCTCGGCGTTTCTGCGGGTGGTGCGCGGCGAGGCGCCCAACCCCTGTGACGGATATGAGGCGTTGGCGGCGCTGCGCGTCGCCGAGGCGTGCGAGCTCTCGCGTGCGGAGGGGCGTCCGGTCGCGATGAGCGAACTCCCGTAAGCGGGCCGGGCGTTGCCCCCGTCCGCCGGTCGGCCGGGGCAGGGGCGGCGCCCCGGCTGCTCAGCGGTGGCTGAGCACGTTGACGACCTTGCCGTTCGGGTCGGCGGCGAAGAAGCGGCGCACGCCCCACTCCTCGTCCTGCAGCGGCCGCACGATCCGCGCGCCGCTCGCCCGTACCGCCTCGTACACGGCGTCCACGTCGTCGACCTCGACGCTCATGTCGGGTGTGACCGGGGCGGTCATCTCCTGTGTCATGAGGATGACTTGAGCGGTGGGGTTGTCCGGGGAGGCGAGTGTCGAGACCCAGCCGAGGTTCATGACCTCCTCCAGACCGAGCAGCCCGTAGAAGTCCCGGCTCTCCTCCATGGCCTCGGTCTGGATGTCGGGTACGACGCGGCGGACGGACATCTCGCTCCCCTGGGTCGCGGTCTGCCCGCACCGGTGCCGGACGAGCCCGGCTCACCCTAGCCAGCCGCGTCCGTCGCCTCCCGCGATTTCCGCCGCCCCTCCGTGCGGCGTCCCGCCGCTGCCCGCGACCGTCCGCCGCCCGGGACCGGCTCCGTGGACCTCCTCCCTAAAAGAGACTTTGATTTTCCTAAAGCCTTTAGGTTACGGTCGGAGCTGTCGCCGGCAGGAACGGACGTACGCGGGACGTACGGGAGGGGAGGGCACATGGCACGCGCGGGACTCACCGCGGAACGCCTCACGCGGGCGGGCGCGGAGCTGGCCGACGAGGAGGGCTTCGCCCAGGTGACCGTCTCGGCTCTGGCCAGGCGCTTCGACGTCAAGGTCGCGAGCCTGTACTCCCATGTCCGCAACTCCCAGGACCTCAGAACGAGGATCGCCCTGCTCGCCCTGGAGGAGATGGCCGACCGCGGCTCCGCCGCACTCGAAGGGCGCGCGGGCAAGGACGCCCTCGCCGCGCTCGCCGACGTCTACCGCGACTACGCCCGCGAGCACCCCGGCCGCTATGCCGCCGCCCAGCTACGGCTGGACCCGGAGACGGCCGCCGCGAGCGCGGGCGTCAGGCACGCGCGGATGACCCGGGCCGTGCTGCGCGGCTACGACCTGACGGAGCCCGACCAGACGCACGCGGTACGGCTGCTGGGCAGCGTCTTCCACGGCTACATCGGCCTGGAGCTGGGCGGCGGCTTCGACCACAGCGCCCCCGACACCCAGGAGACCTGGTCCCGGGTGGTGGACGCCCTCGACGCCCTGCTGCGCAACTGGCCAGCGGCACAGGGGGATTGAACGCAGCGGGATCGAACGCCCGGCGCGTACCGGGACGGACCCGCCCTGCCGTGCCCACGCGCGTACCCACGCACGCGCACCGAACGAGACGGAACGAAGCACGGAGCCGGCCGCGCCGCCGCACCGTGCCTGCCACGAGAACCCTCCGAGCAACAGGTCGAGGTCATGGACACCCAGAACGCCACGCACACCCAGAACGACTGGATCACCACCCCCGTCACCGCGCGGCTGCTGCGCGGCGCCCTCGACGTGGAGCAGACCGAACGCGGCGTGCTGCCGCACCGGTTGCCCGCGCGGGCCCGCGCGCAGTGCGCCGACCCGCAGCTTGCGATGGCCGAGTCGCAGCCCTCGGGCGTACGGCTGGTCTTCCGCAGCCGCGCCACCGCCGTCGAGCTGGACGCCGTCCCCACCAAGCGCCACTACGTGGGCGCACCGCCGCGCCCCGACGGGGTGTACGAGCTGTTCGCCGACGGACGCGCGGCGGGCCGGGCCACGGCGGAGGGCGGCAACACCCTCACCGTCGACATGACCGCGGGGACGGCCGAGTTGGCGCAGGGTGCGCCCGGCACCCTGCGCTTCGACGGTCTGCCCGGCGGCGACAAGGACGTCGAGATCTGGCTGCCGCACAACGAGACCACCGAGCTGCTGGCCCTGCGTACGGACGCCCCGGTCGAGCCCGCGTCCGACCCGGGCCGCCGGGTCTGGCTGCACCACGGCAGCTCGATCAGCCACGGTTCCGACGTCGCCGCGCCCAGCGGCACCTGGCCCGCGCTCGCGGCGTCGCTGGGCGGGGTCGAGCTGATCAATCTGGGGCTGAGCGGGAGCGCCCTGCTCGATCCGTTCACGGCGCGTGCCATGCGGGACACCGAGGCCGACCTCCTCAGCGTCAAGATCGGCATCAACATCGTCAACGCGGACCTGATGCGGCTGCGTGCGTTCGCTCCGGCGGTGCACGGCTTCCTCGACACCGTCCGCGAGGGGCATCCGACGGCGCCGCTGCTGGTCGTCTCGTCGATCCTGTGCCCCGTGCACGAGGACACTCCCGGGCCCGCCGCCCCGGACTTCTCCGACATCGCCGAGGGACGGATCCGCTTCCGGGCGACGGGCGATCCCGCCGAACGGGCCGCGGGGAAGCTGACGTTGAACGTCATACGGGACGAGCTGGCCCGGATCGTGGCCGAGCGCGCGCCGAAGGACCCGAACCTGTACTACCTGGACGGGCGGACCCTGTACGGCGAGGCCGACGCCGCCGAACTGCCGCTGCCGGACGGGCTCCATCCGGACGCCGCGACACATCGCCGTATGGGCGAGCGCTTCGCCGAACTGGCCTTCGGCGGCGACGGGGCGTTCGCGAAGTGACGTGCGGGGACGGGGCGTTCGCGAACTGCCCATCTCCGAGGCGCGGTTCACGGGCGGAGGCCCGGACGGAGGGGCCGACTTCCCGCTCAGCCGGGGACGTCGGCGAGGAGGTGGAAGATCTTCGCCGTGTGGGGATAGGGGTGGCGGTTCGTCATCGCCAGCTCCAACGCCTCCAGCGCCGCGAAGAAGTCCGGGTCGTGCTTGCGCGCGTCGTCGGTGATGTGGTCGTTGACGCAGCGGATGCCGCAGTGCTCCACGTCCTCGCACCCCGCCTCGGCGAGCAGCGCCGTGATCTCCTCGGCGGTGTGCAGCGTCAGCTCGGTGTCGAAGGTCTCGGCACGGGAGGCCCGGCTGCCGAGGGCGTCGAGCGCGGCGGCCGGATCCAGTGAACGCACCGCCAGCGCAAGGGGGTTGGCGTGCCGGTTGATCGCCATGAGGGAGAGCAGGCCGCCGCCGCGTACGAGGGAGACCGCGGTGCGCACCACGGGCGCCGGATCCGCCACGTACTGAAGGAGGTTGTGGCACAGCACGACGTCGTAACGGCCGGCGGTGACGGACTCCGGCAGCGCGAAGACGTCGGCCTCGACGGTGGTGAGCCTGTCGCCCGCTCCCGCGTGCGCGGCCCGCTCGGCCGCGGCGGCCAGCATGCCGGGCGAGTAGTCGACGATCGTCACCCGGTGTCCCTGCCGCAGCAGCCGTACCGCGTCGCCGCCGTCGGCGCCCGCGAGGTCCAGCACCCGCAGCGGCCCCGGGCCCAGGGCCGCCAGCCGTCGGCTCAGGTTGGCCTCGGCGACCGTGTAGCGCAGCCGCCCCCACGGACTCTCCTGCCATACGCGCCACGCGTCGAGCGCGGCGTCGAACTGTCCCTGCATGCGGGCGACTTCCCCTCTCGCCGTGCCCCGTCGTGCCGCCCTGGCCGTCCCGGCCGCTACGGCTGCGCCACGTCCTTTTGCGGCGGCGCCAGCGTCTTCACCATGAACGTACAGGCGTCGGCGACGCGGTGGGTGCGTCCCGCGCTGTCCTCGTACGAACCGCAGTCCAGATACGGGGTGGAGGGGCGGAAGCCGAGCCGCTCGTAGAGGTCGGCCGTACGGGGGTTGTTCTTCTCCACGCCCACGCCGAGCTTCACCAGCCCCCGCTTCAGGGCGAGTTCCTCCGCGGCTTGGATGAGGGCGGTGCCCACGCACTGGGAGCGGAGCGTCTCGGGCCACAGGCCGAGCCCGTTGATCTCGGAGCAGTCGGGGTGCACGGCGCGGACCTCGGGTGCCTGGCAGCCCGTCCACACCACTTCGCAGCTCCCGACGGGCAGTTCGTCCCGCCAGGCGATCAGCAGGGTGCTGGCACCCTCGCGGTGCCGGGCGAAGCGGGAGGCGTGATCGTACGCAGCACCGGGCGAGGGCATGTGCTTGTCGAGCAATGCCACATCCTCTTCCCGGCACTCGCTGATCCTCATTGCGCACAGACTAGATTCCTCATGTGCCGGTCAGGTGGGGGTTCCGGAGGCATGTGAGGCGGAACATGCGGCGCCCGCGCCACGCGGCCTCCCCGTAGCGGAAGTCGGGGAACGCGCCGCCGCGGCGCGGGAGCACCCGGGGCCGCGTCGTCGCGGCGGGCCCG
>NZ_LJGW01000102.1 GCF_001751255.1 Streptomyces nanshensis
TCTCCGCGCCCTGCCGCAGGCCGCCCGTGTAGGCGACCGCGACGACGAGCGAGCACAGCCCGACGAGCGCCGCCGAGAGCACCAACCGGCGGGTACGCGGGGAGCGTTGGCCGTCCGAGAACGTGGCGACGCCGGGGACGGCGAGCACGCGCGAGCGCAGCCCGCCCAGGGCGCGCCGCCCGAACCCCGCATCCGAACCCGCGTCCCAGCCCGGGTTCCAGCCCGGGTCCGCGCCGAAGGCCGCAGCGGACGACGAACGGGACGGCGAACCGGAGGCCGATCCGGAAGCCGCACCGGACCCGACCGCGCCCCCTGCCCCGCCTCCGCCACCGTCACCGCTCCACGAACTCCACGCCGCACCGGCGACCGGCACCGCACCCACCGCGCCGGAGGGTGCCGTACCCGCCGCGTCCGTACCGTCTGCGCCCGTTGAGCCCGTTGAGCCCGACGGGCCCGAGACGTCCAGCGTCGTCGAGGAGACGGCGTGCGCCGCGAGGGCGTACTCCGCGCCGCCCCACGGCAGCAGCGCCTCGGCCAGCACGTTCCCGAACTCGACGCGCATGCGCCCCAGATCGTCCACGGCACGCGAACAGTGCGCGCAGCTCCCCAGGTGCGCGACGAGGTCCTCCGGGGTGTTCATCGTCGTCTGCTCCGCGTACGCCAGCAGCATCCGGTGCAGACGGCGGCACGCGTCGTCCGTCGTCTCGTCCTGGTGCAGGCTGACGTAGGCCGTGTAAAGCTCCCTGCGCGCACGTCTGTTGAGCAGTGCGACGTCCTCGGGCTCGGCGCCCAGGAGCTGTTGGACGACGGCGACGTCGTCGTGCTCGACCTCGACGTGCCACAGCACCGTCTGGCTGCGGGCCGGAAGCCGCTCGAAGGCGCGTGCCGTCACGGACGACGCCCGGAAGTACGCGAGCCGCGGCATGCCCGCGTATCCGGCGCCCACATGCCCGGCCCCGGCGTACCCGGCACCCGCGTAGGCAGTACCCGCGTAGTCAGCACCCGCGTCCCCCGCGGCAGCGTCCGTACCGGAGTCCCGTCCGAGGGCCGCCGCCTCGGCCGCCGCGACGACCTCCGCGACGGCACCGGTCGCGCCGCCGGCGGCCGCGCCCGTTCCGTCCGCCCCGGCCCCCGGGTCCGGCTCCGGCTCGAACCAGGCCACCAACTCCGGTGCCAGCGCCTGCCGTTCGCCCGCTCCCAGCCATTCGGCACCGGTACGCAGCACCGCGGCGAGCGCCCGTGGCCGCACGGCACCCGTGATGTCCTCGTCCAGCGGCCGGAGCGCCTGCGCCCACGCCTGGCGGGCCAGCACGTCGCCCCGTGGCGGGCTGACGACGCCCGCGAAGGCCCGTACGGCCTGGTAGTGCCGGTGCTCCAGTTCCTCACGCGCGCCGGGAGACAACTCCTCGTCCTCCTGGACGAGTTGGCGCAGCTCGGCGTCAGACAGTCCCGTGAATACCATCCGCTCGTTCATTCCCCGCGCAGTCGACGGCGTCTCAACCAAGAGACGTGGAGCTGAACTTCGCGCGCGGACGCGGCACCGCGACCGCACCAGGCCCTCGGCCAGAATCACAGACCGGTGACAGGGCAGCCATGAGCAACAAGTACCTAGACCCGCCCTCCGGTTTTCTCCATGGACGACGTCGCCGCAGGTCGCACGGGCGCCCATCAGCGCGCCGCGAACGCCCGCCCCGCCGGGCCCCGGCGCGGTACGGCCCGAAAGGGCCGCGCCCACGGTGTGAGCGCCCGCCCCCAACGCTTCCGCACAATCGTCACCGGCCGGCACATTGCCCGCCGGGGCGTAGCGCGGAAGTGTGTGCGCGGACCGGTCAACGGCCGCCCCTCCGGCGGCCGTTCCCACGAGTCTCCACGAATCTCCACGGACCGGCGGCCGTTCAGTCACGAAGGAGCGCACATGGCGGGAGCGCACACGGACCGGGTGACCGAGGGGACCGCCGCCGACGGCGCGCCCACCGCGGACCCCGCACAATCCGCGGACCCCGCCGGCGTCCCGGACGCCCGGACTCCCGCCCCCGCCCGGCGTACCTTCCTCACCTATCTCGTCGCCGCGCCCACGCTCGCCGTGGCCACCGGCATCGCCACGGACGCCGCCGCGCCCGCCGAGGCCCGTGCCGCGGTGCCCTCGCCGCCCGCGCCCGCCGACGTCCTCGACCTCGGCGACGTACTGATCCTCGCGGGCAAGCCGACGTCCCATCTGCTCGTGCTGCGCGTCGACGAGGAGGGCACGGTCCACTTCCGTCTGCCGCGCGAGGAGGTCGGCCAGGGCCTGACCACCGCGGTGGCGATGCTCGTCGCGGAGGAGCTGGACACCCCTCTGGCGCGGGTACGGGNGACACGCCGCTGGACCGGGTACGGGTCCAACTCGACGACGCGCGTCCCGAGTTGCTCTTCAACCAGCTCACCGGCAGCTCCAACTCGATCAGGTCGCTCTACGGCCCCGTACGGCAGACCGCGGCCGCCGCCCGCGCCCGTATGGTCGCCACCGCCGCCCGCCGGTGGCGCCTCGCGCCGGAGTCGCTCTCCGTCCGCGCGGGCGTGGTGCACGGGCCGGGCGGGCGCGAGGCGTCGTATGCGTCCCTCGCCAGGGCCGCGGCCGCCGGGCGCACCGAGAAGCTGAACGGCCCGCAGACCGCGGTGAAGCCGCAGTCGGAGCACTCCCTCGTCGGCGTGCCCACTTCGCGCGTCGACGCACGGGCGATCGTCACCGGACGCCAGCGCTACACCCTCGACCTGGACGTGCCCGGCGCGAAGCCCACGACGGTGCGCCGTCCGCCGACGCTGAACGGCACGGTGCGGGCGGTGCGCAACGAGGCCGCCGTACGTGCCATGCCCGGGGTGCTCGACGTCGCCGCGATCGAGACCGGCGTCGCGGTCGTCGCCGAGACCTTCGGGCAGGCGCTGGAGGGCAAGGACGCCCTGGAGGTCGACTGGGGAAAGGGCACCGTCGACGGCCTCTCGGACGAGGACGTACGGACGAAGCTGCGTGCCGCGACCCCGCCGCTCGCGGTGCCGCCGGTGCTCACCCGGCACGTGGACGCCGAGTTCGACTTCGCGTTCGTCAGCCACGCACCGCTGGAGACCAACTCGGCCGTCGCGGACGTACGGGAGGACCGGGCGACGATCTGGTCCGGGCTGAAGTCGCCGATCGTCGCCCTCCAGACGATCGCCGCCGAACTCGGCCTGCCGCAGGAGAAGGTGACCGTCCATGTCGTGCAGGGCGGCGGGTCGTTCGGGCGCAGGCTGTTCTTCGACGCCGCGCTCGAAGCGGCCCGTGTGTCGCAGAAGTGCGGGCGCCCCGTACGGCTGATGTGGTCGCGCATCGACGACATGCGGCACGGCCGGATGCGTCCCGCGACCCACCACAAGATCCGGGCGACGTACGCCCTCGGCAACGTCCTCACCTTCGAGCACCGGGTGGCGGCCGTCGAGACAGACTTCCGGCACGGACTGGGCGAGATCCTCACCGCGAACGCCGCGAAGCTGCCCGTCGCGGGCAACGCGAGCCTCGCGCAGTCGCTCTTCCTGACGACGGTGAAGTCCCCGTACGACTTCGGCGTCACCACACAGCTCCTCAACGAGGTGCCGCTGCGGATGCCCACCGCCTCCTGGCGGTCGGTCTACTCGGCCAACACCCGGGGCGCCGAGGAGATCGTCGTCGACGAGCTCGCCGCCCGGTGCGGCCAGGACCCGGTCGCCTTCCGGCGGGCCTTCCTGAAGTCCGCGCGGCAGCGGGCCGTACTGGACAAGGCCGCGGAGGACGGCGAGTGGGGGCGTGAACTGCCGGAGGGCTGCGCGCAGGGCGTCGGCTTCCACGAGGAGTACAAGTCGCGTACGGCGTGCCTCGTCGAGATCGACGCCCGCGATCCGCGCAAGCCGCGCGTGACCAAGGCCGTCATCGCGGTCGACGCGGGGCTGCCGGTCAACCCGCGCGGCCTGGAGGCGCAGATGCTCGGCGGGCTGACGGACGCGATCTCCACGACGCTGCGGGCGGGGCTCCACCTCGACGAGGGACTGCCGCTGGAGGGCAGCTACTCGCAGTTCCACTACGCGCGGCAGCACGACAGCCCGCGCGAGGTACGGGTCCATGTGCTGCCCGCCGAGCGGGGCGCCGAGCCGGGCGGCGCGGGCGAGTTGGGGGTGCCGGCCGCGGTCGGCGCGATCGCCAACGCCTACGCCCGCGCCACCGGCACCCGTCCGCGCTCCTTCCCCGTGAACTTCGACGTCGACTTCGACCCCTTCCCGCGTTGAGGAGCCCCGCGTTGCCTTCCCACACCTTCTCCGTCAACGGCGAGAGCGTCACGGTCGACGCCCCCGACGACATGCCCCTGCTGTGGGTGCTGCGCGATCTGCTGGGCGTGCGCGGCCCGAAGTACGGATGCGGCATCGACGTCTGCAAGGCGTGCACGAGCCATCTGGACGGGGAGGCCGTGAACCCGTGCGTCGTACCGGTCTCCGAGGCGGGCGGCAGGGAGGTCACCACGATCGAGGGCCTGGCCGACGGGGAGCGGCTGCACCCGGTGCAGGAGGCGTGGCTGGAGCAGGACGTCGCCCAGTGCGGCTACTGCCAGCCGGGACAGATCATGGCGGCCGTCGCGCTGCTGCGCAGGACGGACGCCCCGTCGGACGAGGACATCGACGCGATCGCGAACGTCTGCCGCTGCGGTACGTACTTCCGGATCCGCGAGGCGATCAAGAAGGCGGCGGAGGCGATGCGTTAGGGCGGTGAAAGGCGAGCGGAGGAGAGCGCCGGGCGCCGGCGCACGCACACGTCACGCCGAGGTGTACCCACGGCGTCCGCGGTGTGGTGCACTGTGCCGATGCGGTGACGCCAGTAACGCACCCGCGCCACGGCGGCGCTGAGGGAATGTGGGCACCGGAGTTCCGGGCGGCCTACCGCCGCGATGCCGAGTCCGCCGTACGCCCGCGGCCGGGGCCGGGGCCGGGGCCGTGTTTCCTCCGCCATGGCCGTTCCGCTTCTCCCCGGAGGCGGAATCCTGCGACGAGACGCGCTCCACGCGTCGGATAGGGACCGATCCCGTGAACGACACCCAGCCCATGCCCCCGTACGACGGCCGAGGCCCCGGCGGGCCGGCTCCCGGTCCCCCTCCCGGTCCCCTCTACCGCCAGGGCGGACCGCCGCCCGAGTACGGGCCCGGGGGCTACCAGGGCGGACCCGGACCCGGCTACCAGGGCGGGCCGCCGCCCGAGTACGGGTACAGCGCCCCGCCGCCGCCA
>NZ_LJGW01000139.1 GCF_001751255.1 Streptomyces nanshensis
CGCCGCCCCGGCCGAGCCGGCCCGGGGCGGCGGGCCCCGCCCGGTGACGTACCGGAGGGCCTCTTGAAGCCCCTGCCGTACGCGCCGCAACGCCCCAGAGAACACGAGGACCGCGCACAGACCGGGGAGGGCAATCCCCGCGCGGAGAACCAAGGAGCCAACAGCACATGAAATCGCTGGACACCATCGACCTGGAGGACCGCGAAGAAGTCCTCGCCTGGATCGCCGCGAAGACGGCCGTAACGGTCGAGAAGCTGAACGCCGAAGGTCACGACCTGAAGATCGTCATGGACCGGCTGACCAACGACTACACGCTGAACAGCCTGCGATCCCTCTACGCCGACACCGCAGGCAAGGTGAACCCCGGTGATCGCGCAGACGCGGTTGAGCGCCTCGCCCAGATCCTGTTCAGCTCCTACGTCACCGTTCATGATCTCGGTAACGCCCAGTACGCCATCGACCCGACCGACACGAGCGACGAGGCCGAGACCGCCCGCTTGATGATGGACAACCCACTCGCCTTCTGCACCGTGTGCGGCTGGTCCGCCTGGTCACCAGCCGAGGCAGAAGGAGACTGCGACTGCCCCCCCGTGATTGACGTCCCGGGCTCGCAACCGCTGCCTCACGGACGTGATATCCCCGACATGGCCACCGATCCCGACGGCTGGGCCCGTACCTGGGGCGGTAGGTGCGGGCAGACCTTCGAGGTCGACGCCGGAGACGGCATCCCCCAGCTCTGGGACGGCCTGACCTGGCAACAGCACGAGCGCGCCGTTGCGCAGTCCGGAATCGGAAAGTCCGCCAAGGTTCTCGCCGTCCGGTACACCCCGTAGCCCGCGCTGCCGAGCCCGGAGGCGACCGCCTCCACTGCCGAGCCCCGGAGGCGACCGCCTCCGGGGCTTCCTCGTGTCGCCGAGCTGCCCGGCACCTCCCGCGCCCGGGGAGACCTGTGACCTGTACGGAGAAACGGAGAAGTAGAAATAGATCTCTTTCGGAGAGCGCCCAGGACTGGACACCAGCCCAAAAACTTGGTTGAATACTTGTATCGAAAGGGGGGGCAACCCCTTCCGATCCCCGCAGGCCAACCGCCTGACGGGGCTGATGCGACCAAGGAGCCAACCATGGACCCGAAGCACCACGACCAGACCAAGGCGGAGGAAGCGGTCAAGCTCGCCAACATTCAGTCAATCGTCCGCCCCGTCCCGGTCGACGAGACCCGTCCGGCGACGACGTACCACCAGGAGCTGACGCTCTTCGCCGACGAAACACCCGTCGTCATGCGTACGGAGGGCACCGAACAGAACGGCGTGACCTTCGGCGTCTGGGACACCGGAACCCGTCCCTACCAGGCTGTCCGTTGGAATGACGGCGGCGCCGACCTCGTCGGACCGCCTTTCCTCCACCGTGCCGACGCCGCCCAGGAACACGCCGAGGACGGCGCGGAACACAACCAGCAGGAGGCGCACGCCCCCGTCATCCGACAGGACATTGCGGAGACGATCCGCAACGGACGACCCACGGGCGACCGCCACCGCACCAGCGTCCGCGACCGCCTGGCCGCCGTCGCGCTCCCGCTCCGCGTCGAGGAATTCCACTATGACGCTCATGACCGCCAGCTCCACAGCGACGCGGAGATGGAGCACGCACAGGCGACCAGCTACGTCATCTACGACGGCGGCGAGGATCGCGTGGCCGAGGCCAGCATCACCTACGGCCCCGGCGACAGCGACCGGCCCGCCAGCGACCTTGCCGAGCTGCAAGCGGCCGTCGCGCTGATTCTCCACGCCCCGGCCGACCTCCACGCTCTCCTCGCGGCCACGGACCGCACGCAGCGCGACGAGCTCGCGCAACTGCTGCGGTGGGCGGCCGAGATCACTCAGGGCAGCAACGACGCCCAGCTTGCCCTGGCTCTGGTCCACCGTCTCGCCAACTGGGCCAGCACCGCCGCCCAGTAGGCACCGCCCCACCGAGGCGGGGGGCCGGGCACCCAGCCCGGCCCCCCACCCGCGCACGCGAGCGAGGGAGACGGCCGTACCGCAGGCCAGCGCCAGCACTTCTCGGCGCCACGGGAAAACGCCGCCCTGCGGGCGACAGCCCGAAACGGCGCGTTCACCGCCGGCCCGCGGCCTCCGCTCCGCTNGCTCCGCTCCGGCCACGGGCCGCCGGGCGCCGTGCCGCCCACCCGCGCCGTACGCATACGAACCGCCAGCACGGATACCGACGACCACAGCAGGGACGACCATGTCCGACCTTCCCCCGATCCCCAGGCCCCTCCGCGGCCTCATCAGCGCCCGGACGTGGCGCAGTATGTGCGAGAACGACGACGACAGGGCCTGGGCCCGCCTTCCCGGCGCCCAGGCGAGGCAGACGTTCTACTGGCGCGTGATCAACGCCCGCTCCCGTTGGATCGAGCGGCACTACCCGCACCGGAACCGCGTCTGGCACATCGTGCCCTTCCATCCCGGCGGCGCCTACAGCGACGATGACTTCTGCACCTGGCCGCCCGGGCGCTGCATCCCGACCCTGCTCCAGCGCGACGACGAGCGCGGCCGCACCCGCTACCGGGGAGCCTGCCTCGCCTGTACCTGGGAGGGCGCCGGGCATCCGCCGAGCACCCGCCGCACAGCGGCCAACGGCCCGATCGAGGATGCCCACGACCACGCATGGCCCGGATGGCGCGCACTTCCCTACGCGCCGTCCGCTGCGCTCGACGAGCCCCATGGACCCGCCTGGCAGCACCTCGCCGCGCTCTACCCGCCCGGCTGGCTGAGTGCCGGCGCTCCGCTCCTCCGGCCGCGCCGCAGCCCGTACGTCCCGCACCGGCCCACGTACCGCCACCGGCCCTGCTATCTGCTCAGGCGGCCCGCACCGGCGCGACGGCCTTGCACCGAGGAGACCCCGGGCACGCTCTTCTAGCCGCGAAACATGGTTGAATACTTGTATTGCCGTAGAAAGCAAAGGGCCTGGACGCCGGGCAAGGCATCCAGGCCAGGAGCTAAGACGCCGAATACGGCGTCCGATCCAAGGAACCAACACCCGCGAAACCGCTATACCGAATCCACGAGAGTTGGGAACCACCATGGTAACCACAAACACGCCCCCGTCTGAAGACCAGCCGTGGGCGGGCGACCTAGTGCAGCTTCGCCCCGGCACCCTGGAGAACCAGCACCCAGGATGCTGGTACGTCGTCGGCGACATCCCCGAGCCCGGCATTCTGGAGCTCTACCTCGAGGACCGGCACCCCGGCTATTGGGACTTTGCCTCCACAGCCGAGGCCCGCGACGTCGTCCGCATCCGGCGCCTGACTCTCACGGGCGCCCGCAGTTGGACCCTGCCCGCCACGGACGGAGGCCGCCCCCGATGAGGAGCGCACTCATGGCCCCGCCGACGTCGATGCCCGACCCGACCGACCGCAGGAACTACGACCCCAACGCCTGGGGTGGCCCCGCCGATTTCGCCCGCATCTGCGGGCACAGCGACGAGAGCACCATCAACGCGTGGGTCAAGAACGGCGGCCCCGCCGGATTCCCCGCCCCCGAGTCATGGAAACAGCTACCCACGCGCAAACGCCCGCAGTGGCGGTTTGCCACGATGTGGAACTTCGTCGACACCGTGCCCGATCGGCGCGTCGGCGCCGGCGGAGGACAGCCCAAGAAGCCCCACCGCTACGCCGGTGACGAGCGCCTGGAGCTGGCCCAGCGCCTCATCCGAGCCCAGCCCACCGCCAAGCGCGACGACCTCGTGCCGCAACTGCGGGAGCAGTGGAGCGGCCGGAGCTACAAAGACGCGACCTGGCGGCAGCTCATCACCACCGCCCGTAAACTCCTCGACGACGAACGCGGAGAGGGCGAGCGTGCTTGATCTGGGCATCGGCGAAGCCGTCCGAACGCTCCTGGGGCCAGAGGGCATGGCCCGCTGCCGCGCGACGGCCTGGTTCTCGGGCACCTGCGCGCACTGCGGTGACCCGCTGGAGGCGGAGCGGACGAACCTGTCCGTGGGGGACGTCGACCTTCGTCAGCAGGACGACGACAAGACCCGGACCGCCGCTCTTCGCCGGGCGGCCCAGACCGGCCGCCTGGTCGGCGCCCGCGTCGCCGTCGGCGGACCGCCCGAACAGGCAGTCTGAAGGCCAGCTCTCACTCCCGCGCCCCGTCCCCGCGCGGGAGCCTGCCGGAAGCCAGGTCAAGGAGTACGGCCAGGTCCTCCCCCGCAGCCCACCGGGCCAACATCGGGCGATCTACCAGATGCACCCCCGATCGTGCGGCCCAGACCACACGCTGTCGTGAGAAGCTCCCGGAGGAGACCACCACCAGCAGCAGCGGCGCGGGCCGCTGCCGCCGTGGCCCGTCGTCGGGAGCCACCACCGGGCGCAGGGCGGCAACGCCACAGGGATCCTCGCTGATTCCGGGCCGGGCACGTTCGAAGGCGACTCCGAGCCGCTGTTCGCCACCCGGCCACTCGCCCACGAGATGAACCGCGCCGGAGTCGTTGACACGTATGCCCCGTACCTTGTGCCAGCCGTCACGCTGCAAGAGCCGACCGACGATGTGCCGGTATCCGCGGTCATCGGCGGCGTCCACCTCAGCGAGGGCGAAGCGCTCCCGCCGTCGGCCCGCGCGGGCCCGTAACGCCCGCAGCCGACGACCTACGACCCACGCGCCGTACGCGAAACCACCGAAGGCCAGCACCGCGGCCCACCAGCCGACGTAAGACCACAGCCACAGCAGGGCGGACAGCGGCACCGCGAGCGAGCCCGCCGCCACCACGACGGCCGGGGCCACCTCCCACCAGTCAGGCCCGTACGCGCCGCGCAGCCGTAGCTGTAAGTCCTGGCGCTGCCGATGCTCCCGGCGGCCACCCGCCGATGCCCGGCGGGGCAGCCCCACACGGATCACGCCCACCCGCCTCCGCTCCTTCACCTGTCACCGCTCACCTCTTGTCATACCTGCCCGGAACAGCGGCCGCCTCGACCAGGGTCCTAATAACAAGCCCATCGGCAGACCAGCATGGCCACACACCCCGAAGAGGCGGATAGTGGAGAGAGCTTGCCCGCCGAGCGCAAGGCCCCTCGACGCCGGCGGGCAACCCCTGGCCGGGCCGACACCAGCCGACGATCGGAGCGAGCCCCGCATGACACGTACCGCCGAGGCCGTCGCGGGCGAGAGCGGTTCCCTGCCTGACCGGACCTTCCCCACGGCCGACATCGGCCACCGGCCCCGTACGGGACGTCGTGGCGGCCGCGGAGACGAGGCCGGGGAACTCCTCCATCGTCACGTTCGGTAGCCGGATGAACGGCGGGGAAATCTGGGAGCCAGTGCCGCTTCCCCACGTCGGTCCGCTTCCCCACTGCGGGGAAACGGACTCCGAGGACGAGCTTCCCCAGCAGAAGCCGACGCGTGGGGAAGGTGTGCCGTGGGGAAGGTTGCTCGCGTCTGGGGAAACGGTCGAGCGCTACCGCGCAGCCGTCTGCCGACGAGGACTTACCCAGTGCTGGTGGTGGACCGGCGGGCTCAGCTCGACCGCACACGGCATCTTCCGGGCCGGGTCGCACCGCGACGGCACCAGTTGGGTCGTGCTCGCCCACCTCTTCGGGTACCGCCTGGAGCACGGAGCCGACGCCCTACAGCGGGGCACCATCGTGCGCCACCGGTGCGACGAACCGCCGTGCCAGAACCCGGCGCACTGGCTCACCGGCGAGCGCAGAGACAACATCCGCGACTACTACGCGCGCCGCCAGTTGACCGGGCACGCACTCTCTGACGTGCGCGGACCGCGCGGCCGGGCCCTGGCGGTTCAGGCCGCCATCGCCGCAGCCGACCCCGCCGGGCGCGAGGCCGCCATCGCCGCCGCACTCGCCGAGGGGAACCCGAGCGGGGCCCATCAAGCACCCCTGTTCTGACCCGGACCGCACGGCCGGACCGCACGGCCGGATCGGCGTCGCCAGGAGGAGACAGCGGCTTCCCCAACCGGCGGCCCGGGGAAGCCGGGCATGTGTCGCGCGGCAGCACTTCCCCTCGCACGTAGTGCCCACGACTTCCCCGGCCGTACTTCCCCACACCGTGGGGAAGGCGCCCTTCCCCACGGTGTGGGGACTTCCCCAGCCGTGGTTCCCCACGGTGTGGGGGAAGGGCCTAAGAATGCCTGTGGCGGATCTTCCCCACCGCTTCCCCACCGCTTCCCCGGCGCCGATACGGAAACCCGGCCCGGCGGACGTCGGGCCGGACTTCCCCACGGTTACCCTCCGTAGCATCCGCGCGATCTGCGGAACCGGGAGACGCACCCCGACCCGGCTTCCCCACGCGCACCCCTGGTAACAGTCGACCCCCACCGGAGCATCCGGCGGGGGTCGGTGTCGTCGCGCTGACCGTAGCCGGACCCACTGGTCGCCCGCCATTCCCGTACCGCGGCGCGGACCCTGCAGGGTCGCGTCTTCCCTCGGTGGCCGTACCAGAGGCACCCTTGAACCAGGACATTCCGACCCTCTACAGATCCAGGCCCCAGCACCCCAGCTCTACGAGTCCCACCCAGACCGCCCAACTGACCGTAGCCTCACTGCTCACTACAACTGCCCTCCACACCTATGCATCACGATCCGACGGTTGTTGTTGATCTTGAAAATTAGCTACGCTGTGTCGTCATGCTCTCGATCAGCGCAGGTAGCGACCCCGGTTACCTCACCAAGGAGATCGGCGAGGGCCGGGAGCACTACTACTTGCGTTCGATCGGTGAGGAGAACGGCGAGCCGCCCGGCTACTGGCTGGGCGACGGCGCCGCGGAGCTGGGCCTGCAACCCGGGGCCGAACTCGACAACGACGTCTTCACGGACCTCTTCAGCGACTTCATCGACCCGCGCCGGCGGGACGAGATGTACCGGCGGCTCGCCGAGATCCCGCACGCGAAGGGCAGCGAGGAGTACGCCAGGGCGGAAAAGGCAATCCGCAACGACGCGCGGCTGGGCAGCGCGCCGAAGAACTTCGAGAAGGCGTACGAGAAGCGGCTGGCGGCGCGGCTGGAGAAGGCTCGTGCGGACCTCCCCGACGAGATCGACCTGACCCCGGAGCAGGTGCGCTCCATCGAGCTGAGCGTCCGCAAGGAAGCTCCGACGGCCAGGATGTACTACGACCTCACCTTCTCCGCCCCGAAGTCCTGGTCGGTCTACCACGCGAGTCTCCAGGTCAAGGCTCTGGAGGCACGGGAGGCCGGGGACACCGAGACCGCAGACCGGTACTCGCAGCAGGCCGAGCAGGTCTGGGACGCGTGGAAGACGGGCGTGCAGGCCGGGATCGAGCACATGCAGGCCGAGGCCGGGTACAGCCGGGCCGGCCACCACGGCGAGAAGGTCAACGGCCGCACCACCGGGAGGTACGTCGAGGCGCGCGGGTTCATCTGCGGCGCCTTCGCCCAGCACACGAGCAGGAACGACGACCCGCAACTCCACGTCCACGTCCCGGTCTTGAACAAGGTCAAGACGGTCGACGTCGACCCGGCCACCGGGCAGGAGCGCACCGTGTGGCGCTCGCTGGACGGTACGGGGCTCTTCAGGAACAAGCAGGCCGCCGGGCACCTGGCCGAACGGGTCGCCGAACAGGAGCTGGAGCGCACCATGAGCGTCCGGGTCCAGATGCGGCCGGACGGCAAGGCCCGGGAGATCGTCGGCATCAGCCAGGAGCAGCGTGACCTGCACTCCAGCCGCCGCGTGGCGATCAAGGAAGGCGTGGCCGAGCTGGCGCGGGCCTATGAGGAGCGGCATGGCGTGCCGCCGTCCCCGTACGTGCTGGCCCGCATGTCGGAGGACGTCACCCTCGACCAGCGACAGGTCAAGAAGCACGACGCTCCCGCCCGCACGGCGCTGCTGGAGCGGTGGGAGCAGCAGAGCCAGGACCGGTTCCGCGAGGGCCTCTCCGAAGTCCCCGCGCAGGTGGCATGGGAGTCCCATCTGCACGAGCTGCACCGCCCGGCCCGCGAGTTCGACCCTGCGCTCGTCCAGCAGCGCGCGATCGAGGCCGTCCAGGACGCCAAGGCCACCTGGACCCGGCCCGACCTGCTCGTGGAGCTGAACCGACAACTGCCCGACACCCTGGGCGGACTGGACGGGCATCAGGTCCGCGACCTGCTCAACCAGCTCGCCGACGAGGTGCTGGACCCGGCGGCCGGCAACGGCGTGACCCGGGCGACGGCGCCGGGTCTGGTGGAGATCCCCCGCGAACTGCAGCGGCAAGACGGCAGCTTCGTCTTCGAGCCCAACCCCAAGACGCACGACCGGTACGCGACCGAGGAGCACCTGGCCACAGAAGAGCGGCTGGCCGCCTTCGCCGGGTCGCGCGGCGGAACGGCGGTGCCGCAGGAACTAGTCGAGCAGGTCCTTGAGCGGCGCGGCCTTACGGGACGGCAGGCCGACTTCGTACGGTCCGCCGCCACCTCCGGACGTGCGGCGGACGTGCTGGTCGGCCCGGCCGGAGCAGGCAAGAGCTACGCGCTGGCGGTGCTGACCGAGGTCTGGGAGGCCCACGAGGGCGGCCAGGTCATGGGCCTGGCCAGCGGCCAGCGTGCGGCGGACGTCCTGGCCGCGGAGGGCATCGGCAACGTCGCCAACATCGACATGCTGCTCGCGAAGAACCGGGCGCTAGCCGAGGGCCGCGACGTGGCCGACGCGGAGAAGTACCGCATCCCCACTGGCGCCCTGGTCATCGTGGACGAGGCGGGGATGACCAGCACCCGCGGCCTCGACGAGGTCCGCGCCCTGATCGAGGCCGCGGGCTCGAAAATGATCCTCTCCGGTGACCATTTCCAGCTCTCAGCTATCGGCGCCGGCGGCATGTTCGCCCAGCTCAGCGGTGAACTGCCCGGCGTGCACGTCCTGGAGGAGGTACGGCGCTTCCGCGACGTCGACGAGTGGGGCCGGACGACCGTACGGCAGTGGGAGGCCGACGCCTCCCTCAAACTGCGGGAGGGCGACACCGCCGCGCTGGGCGTGTACGAGGACTACGGCCGGTTCCGCGGCGGCAGCGCGGAAGAGATGCAGCAGCGTGCCTACCAGGGATGGCTCACCGACCACCTGGAGGGCAGGAACCCGCTGCTGATCGCAGGCGACAACACCCAGGTCGCGGAACTCGCCGCCCGCGCCCGCGAGGATCTCGTCCGTGCCGGACGGGTCGAGACGGACGGTGTCTCCCTGCGCACCGGCGCGGACGTCGGCGTCGAGACGAAAGCCGGCCGCGGCGACCTCATCCAGATGCGGAAGAACGACCGCACTATCACCAGCGCAGGCGGCGCCTTCGCCGTCAACCGGCTGACCGCCACGGTGACCGACGTCGACGACGACGGCGGGCTGACCGTACGGCTGGAGGACGGCGGACGGCTGCGCCTGCCCCCGAGCTACGTGCACAACCAGGTCGAGCTGGCGTACGCGTGCACAGTCCACGGTGCTCAGGGGCGTACGGTCGGCACCTGCCACAGCCTGATCGACGGGCAGACCGACCGCGAGGCCCTGTACGTCAGCCTCACCCGCGGCGAAGGCGGCAACTGGGGATACGTCATCACCCACGAGATGGGCGACGGCATCCGCGAAGAGGACGTCCCCCACCACCTGGTCCTGCTGGATGCCGCGCTGCAGCGCAGCAACGCCGACCAGAGCGCCACCCAGTACATCCGCGAGGAGATGGAACGGCGCGAGCACCTGGCCGTGCTGGAACCGGTCTGGTCCGGGGTCAAGGACCAGCGGGCCGAGGCCCGGTACGGCAGGGTCCTCCTGCAGACGCTCGGGGCGCACGAGTACGCGACGCTCACCAGCGAGGAGGCGTACGGCAGCCTCATGCGCCTGGCCCGGCAGGTGGAGGAAGCCGGCCACGACGTCGAGGACATGCTGCGGCGTACCGCGCTCAGCCGGGAATTCGACACCGCGGACTCCAACTCCAAGGTCATGCACTACCGGCTCACGAACGCGTGGAACCTGGCCCGGCAGGACCAGGCCCGGGTCGAGAAGGCCGAGCAGCACCAGGCGGTGCGCGAGCAGGAACAGCGCGCGGAGGAGACCGCCGGGCTGGTGAACACCGGCGCCCTGCCCGAAGGGACCGGCGAGCAGGCGGCGTTCGACGCCGCCGCGCCGGGCGTCTCCGAGCAGCCGGGCGCGGATCTATGGCAAGAGGACCTGCTGCGGCAGGCCCTGGTCGTGCAGCAGATGCCCGTGGCCCACGCAGGGCAGGACACCGAGGTCTGGCACCGTCAGGTCGCCGAGCGCGAGGCCCACATGGAGACCACCGACTCCTACACCGCCCGCACCCCGGACCTCGACGGCGACCTGGGCCGCATGATGCGCGAATGGGCCGCCGAGATGGACGCCCGCGTCGAACGACTCGGCCAGCGGGTGGCCGAACAGCAACCGCACTGGGCGATCGAGCGCCTCGGGCCCGTCCCGGACGACCCGATCAAGCGGGCCGCGTGGGAGCAACGCGCCGGCCGCGTCGAGCGGTACCGCGAAGCACACGGCCACGCAGACGAGCGCAACGCCATCGGCCAGGCCCCACCGGACGGCGCCGTGGAAGCCCGCGCCGACTGGGAGCGCGCCCGCCGCGCCCTGGGCGTGGACGGCCGCGCGGCCGACGTCGCCCGCGCCAGCGACGAGCAGCTACGTCAGACCATCCAGGCGTACGAGCGCGAGGAGGAGTGGGCCCCGCCGCACGTGGCCGAGGACCTGCAGCAGACCGCGCTGGCCCGGCGCGACTACGCCGACCAGGCCGTGCAGATGGAGCTACGGGCCAAGGAGATCGCCGAGCAGGAGGCGGCCGAGCACGAGGAAACCGTGACCGGCGCCCTCATGGAGGTACAGACCGTCCAGGGCACGATCCGGATGGCGGACCAGGAAGCGCAGGCCCTGGCCTTGCAGCAGGCGCACGTCCTGCAGGCCGAGATCGACCCGAGCGAGCGGCAGAAGGAGATCGAGGAGCGCGCGCAGACCTCACGGGAGGTCTCGGAGACCATGGCTGCCCGTGAGGAGAAGCTGCGGGAGGTCCACGAGACCCGCGGGCAGTGGCACGTAGCCACCGAACTCGCCCGCGAGGACGCCGAGCACGCAGCGATCGAACTGGAACGACGGGCCCCCGAACCGGACAGCAACGCGGAGCCCCACTCGGAGGCCCGAGCGGAGGACGCATCGACCGCGGCGACGCAGCCCTCCCAGGAGGAGGTCGAGGCACACCTCGCACAGGCGCTGTGGCAGGCCCGAGAGGCGCAGCGCATCCTCACCGAGCGCGCCCAGGAACGCGAGCAGGACGTCGACGCGGAGTCGAAGGCGCCCGAGCAGGCCGAGGAACTCGACCGTGAACGGCGCGACGTCGGCCTGGCGGAGGACTACGCACGCATCGGCAGCAGCCTTGCATACGCCGACCACGACCTGACGGCAGCCGGACAGGCCCCGCAGCCCGAGCCGGAGCCCGCACCGCAGGAGTTGGCCAGCCCCGAGATGCCCGAGCCGGACATCGAACCGTGAACACCCCACGAGAAACGCGTCCTGGCGCCGTGTCAGGCCCTCCGGCTACCGTGCCCGGTATGGCGGATGAGTGGTGGCGGCGCCCCGACGGGTTCCCAGCGGGCTGGAGCCGTACGACGTCGGCCACCCGCCAGACGGCCCCCGCCGCGCCGTCACCCCCGGCGCTGCCGGCGGGCGTCGACCGGTCGAGGACCGACCTGCGGCAGCTTCGCGACGAAGCTGCCGCCCTCCAGTACCGGGACGCCATCGAGGCCCCGATGCCCTGGTGCGCCCCCGACGGGGTACCGGCTGCCCTGGAGGCGATCGTGAACACCACGGCATGGCTGCTCGGCGAACGCCCCTTGTCCCCCATCGGCAGCGAGAGGCACACGTACCCTGACCTGCCCCTGGGCCGACAGCAGGCACAGGCACAGCGCATCATCTGGGGCGAAGAGCCGACCGAGCTGGGTGAGTGGTACGCCGGCGGCGTCCGGCGCACCCTGCGCTGGGCAACCGGGCGCGCAGACGGAGACCGCCCCCTGTCCGCGTGAGTGAGCGGGACGATGCTCTGCGGCGTACACCCTGATCGGTCGGTGGCGCGGTGAGGCGTAGGTACAGGGAGTACACCTTCTGGCATCCTGATGTCCGATCCGAGTAGCCGCCGGAGGCGGTGAAACCAACGGAAGGACATCGGGATGAGTCCCCCTGTGGAATCTGCCATCGAAACAGCCGCTGCCAAGGGGCCCGCGAAAGTCATCGGGGCTGTCCAGCAGAAGGGCGGTGTCGGCAAATCAACGATCATCGCCGCCCTCGCGGCCCTCGCTGGCCGGTCGAGCGCTCTCCGGAGTGGTGACGAAGACGCCGTGGCCCCCGTCGCCGCGGCGGGTATCGACCCGCAAGGCACGCTGGAGCAGTGGTGCGACCGGGTGGAGGGGCGTGAGGGCCACAAGGACCGAGAGGACGTTCTCCCCTTCGACTACCTCATCACGCGGAGCCGTCTTGGGCTTGTTCCCAAGGTGGCAGGCCAGGAGGGTCGAAAGCGCGTCTACGTCGACACCCCCGGATTCATGGATGAGGACCCTGACGCCGAATGGGGCGCCGACCCCCTGGGAGAGGGCCGTGCCGCTGACGCGCTGCGTGAGGTCCTCGATCTGATGGACTTCGCGATCGTGCCGATCACGGAGAGCTGGCTCACCCACGAGCAAGCCGAGTACACGATCGAGCGCGTACTCCGCCCGAGGAACATTCCGTTCCTCGTGGTGATCAACATGCACGACCCCAACACCGACTCCAAGTTCCACGAGGCGCCCGCGCTCACCAAGACCAAGCTATGGGCGGACCAGCGCAACTACCCGCGGACCGCGGATCCGATCCGCCGGTACAACATCCACGAACACGCCGCAGAGAACGGGCTCCTGGTGACCGAGTACAAGATGTCGGGAACCGCGTTGAAGGCCCGCGAGGACTTCCTTAACCTCGCGCTGACCGTGGAGCAGATGCTCTGATGGGCCGCATCGATCCAGACGCCGATCAGCCCACCCGGGGCGGCGCTCTCGACGCGCCGGGCGAGCTGGCCCGCGCTCTCGGCGCCAAGCCTCCCGCCAAGCGGCTCGCCCAGTCACCTGCGCTCATCGGGCAGGAGAAGGACCTCCTGGCCAAGTGCGAGGCCGCACTGAGGAACCTGAAGCTGGCGTGGTGGGCGGCCGGTAAGGCGTTGGAGATCATCCGTGAGACGGAACTCTTCCGCGAGTACGAGACCTTCGAGGAGTATTGCCTCGAAGAGTGGGACATGACGCCGCAGTACGCGAACGCGCTCATCCGGTCCTGGCGCCTCGCAGAGGCCCTGGTCAACGCGGCGAAGAAGGCGGGTCTAGAAACAATTGTTTCTAAGCGGCTGAACCAGCATCAGACGTCGAAGCTCCTCCCGTTCGCCGAGAAGAACGGCTACGAGGCGTCGGTCATGGTCTACATGCCGTTGCTCCGGGCCGAGAGCGTGAAGGTGACGGCGGACCTCGTCGAGGCAGCGGTCGAGGCGCTTCCCGAGCCGGCCATCGGACACCCGAAGTTGACCGAGAAGGCCGTGAAGGAGTTCCTTGAGCGGTGGACGAAGTCCAAGCAGATCCCGCCATCCAGGGACCCGTACAAGACCCTCGACAAGGCCGCGAAGAAGTTCAACGAGGACACCTTGAAAGCGGCTCTCGAACGCGACCCAGAGGGAACCCGCGCCATGGCGCGGAAGGTGGTAGAGCTCTTGTCTCCTCTCGTAAATAGCTAGCTTCCCGAACAGCACGAGGACGACCGAAGGGCCCGTTCCCGGAGATCATCTCCGGGAACGGGCCCTTCGCCGTACTTGCGGCTACTTCTCTTCGGGTGCGGGACGTCTGGCGATGTCCTGTTCGACCAGCTCCATCAACTCACCGTCTTCGAAGTCGTTTTGGTCCTGGTCGGCCGGGACTGTGTGCTTCGGCTCGATGATGTCGCTAGCGTGGCCGCATCTGGCCAGCTCCCGTCTCATCACCTGCTCGACGTGCGGCCACCAGCGCTGGTGCCATTCGGCTGCGCGGGTCGGCGGCGCCGTCGGCTGGTAGGCCCAGTGCCAATAGGCGCACAGCCAGGTCAGTTCGACCCTGAGCCGCTGATGCCGATACCAGCACGGGCGCCACACGTTCAGGGCGTACGTGGGGTGCAAGACCTTGCCGCACCACTTCAGCAGCCAGTCCCACAGTTCCCGCGCCTCCTCACGGTCGACCGTCGTCCAGTCCGGGGCGGTCCCGGGCCCGGACGAGGCGGGAAGGTCCTGGCCCTGCATGCGCTCGACGGCCTCTCTGATATCCGCCAGTGCGGTCTTGATGCCCTTGACCGCGGCGCCGAGGTCTTGCTCTTCCAGGACCTGCACCCGGGCGCGCAGAGTTGCCAGATCGGTCGCGACCGTGGTGAGGAGTTTCTCCGGGTCGATCGCCATCTACCAGTCCCCCATGTCGTTGGTGCCCGTCTTACGCAGCGTGGTACGAGGGCCGTGGCGCTCGCGCTCGTCGTGCGTGGATGGTTCGGATGGCGCCTCCAGATGCACCGTGGGGTCATGCGTAGGGCGAGGAGGCGGCAACGGCTCGCTCTCGTCGCTGGGCCGCGGTTCCAGATGCTCGCGCGGGTCCGGCACGTCGTCCATCTCCGGATCCGTCGAGGTCCGGGGCCGAGGGAGCCAGGGCTCAGAGCCTTTCAGCTTCCGCTTCCGAGCCCGCTTCTCTTCCTTGAGGCGCTTGGCATCCGCCTTCTGCATCGCCCGGAAGTCGTCACGGTCCCAGACAGCCGTGTAGCGCGTGACGAGCGTCTTGATGTGCCGTCGGAAGATGATGAGTTCACCTTCCTCCAGGTCCTTGATCTCGTCCGGACGCAGGGCGGGCTCCGTTACCCAGCGCCAACTGGTGGAGATCCGCTTGCGTCCGTCCGGTCCGGGCGTCTCGCTCGTGGTCGGCTCCTTGTACCGCTTCGGCCCGGAGAGGGTGGAGAGTGATTCCAGGTGTTTGGGGCCTTTGAGGCCGCCGAGGATGACCGCTGTGCAGTTGTCCCAGATGATCTCGGCACCGTGGGTGCCCCAGCGCTTTTCGATCTGGCCCCGGGACTGGAACGCGGACTTGATGGTGATGCCCAGGCCGCGGGAGTCCGCGGTCCATTCGTCCAGCGGGACGGGGCAGATGAGAGCGGCCTCGTCCAGATCCAGTTCCAGCGGCGGGTCGTTGCGGCCGCCCGGACTCATGGAACCGCGCATCCGGGCCGCTTCGTAGATCTCACCGGTGAGGGTCGAGAAGAGGGGGCCGATGCCGCCGATGCCCGTGTTACGGCCGAGCAGGTAGACCGTGTCGGCCTGCGAGGCGAGGAACTCCTCGATGTCGAAGCGGGGGGCGTCGGGGCGGTGCGCGTCGATGATGATCTGGGCGATCTCCGGGACGGACAGGAATTGGAACGTCAGTGACAGGGTGCCGAAGACGTTGTCGAGGGTCGTAGTCTTCCCCCTGTTGTGGGACGCTGGCGCCTGCGTCTGTTCCAGGTCCTTGGCCCATCCCGCAGGAGCGGAACTCGCGTGTTTCCGGAAGATCGCGCTGGCAGGCGTCCTGTGAGGGTCCTTGCTCCACTCTGCGACGTCCAGGAGGGACAGCCCTTCCATGTCCGCCGCCCACAAGAAGGACTTGAGCACCTTGAAGCTCTGGGATTCCCAGAAGCTGCGATTCTCCAGTCCCGATGTCGCGTCGGATCCTTCGAGCAGGTAGCGGGCCCGCCGGAGGGCGACCTCCGGGTTCTTGCAACCGATCACGGGGTCCCACAGAAGGGTGCTCGGCCGACCTGCGTAGCCCTGCGGGTTGAAGATCCACACCCGGCCGCCCTGAGCGATACGCAACTGCTCCGTGAGGGGGAGGACGTCGACCTTGGAGGAGGTCACCACGGCCGGGCCGGGAGCGTCCACCGTCCAGCCCGCCAGGAGCGCGGTCTTGCCCGCGCCCATGGGAGCGATGACCACGATGCTGTCCTCGATCGAGGACCACACCTCGATGCCGGTCTTGCGGCACACTCCCAGCCGGGCACCCAGCTCCGTGGTGGGGATGTCGCGGGCACGGACGTGCTCCAACGACGGCCGGAGCACCTTGCGCCGCTTCAGCAGCGCCCTGCGTCCCATCCGTCTGCGCACCTGGCGCTTGGAGGCGAGTCCGTCATCAGGCCGCCCGGCGGCGAACGCGCGGGCCTTGAAGTAGCCCATGCCGGCGAGCGCGAGGGTTCCCCCGGTGGCGAGCAGGGGCTGCTGGACGAAGGCGGCTTGTCCCGCGTCGACAAGACCGCCGACGAGACCGGGAAGAAGCTGTTCGGGGGCCCCGGCAGCCCCGGCATACAAAGCCGCCGCGGGCAGCGCCAGCGCGCCGTAGCGGTGCTCTCCTCTCGGGGGCAGCCAGTCCAGAGCCTCTCGGCTGTTGACGCGGTCATCCTCGACTTTCGGCCGAGTGTGGGGGATTCCTCCAGATGCACCGGAGGAGGGCGGGGGACTGGTCTTAGGGTTGTCGTCGTGCAAGGAGGTCTCTCCTTCGTTCAAGTGTCCCCGGCGCCGAGCCGCCAAGCTGATAGGCGCCGGGGGCATCTTCGGTGTACGTCCTGCCTGTGACCTCTCGGTCGGCAGGCTCATGTCTCGCCTTCGGCCCGTGCGTCAGCCTCTCTCTGAGGCCGGGCAGCGCCGCTTGCGGCTTCCGCGATGACGGCGTTCAGGTGCTGTCTGCGGACGGCCTCGGCGCCCACTCCGGCCTTCGGCGCGATCAGCTCGGCGATGGCACGCTTCGACTTCGCGCGGTCCTCCAGGGACAGTGCGTCGTAGGCGTCGGCGACCCGCTTCCGGGTACCGCCGGATGGCCGGGTCTGCTCCGGCAGGGACGTCTGCTCGCCTTCCACCTTGGCCTCAACCCGTGCGCGTGACGTCGAGCCCCGCGCCGCCACCGGAGCAGGAGCGGCCTCCCGCTCCTGCTCCGGTGCTGACTCGGGTTGCGTCTCCGGCGGCGGAGATGGAACTGATGGGTGTTCCGGCCCCAACCCTGGTGAGGGCTGTACGGGCGCCGCGTCGTACGCCTGTGTCTCGGCTACGCGTTCGACGCTGGCTCTGGAGCCGGGCAGCTCAGCGGCGGCTTCCGGCGCCGGGGAAGGGCGCGGTACCTGAATCGAGCTCTCCGCAGGGTGTTCGCGGCCGTGGAGTTCCGCCTCGACCGCGTCCCTCTGCTCCGGCTCGACGGGCGGAGGCGGCGCCCAGGGAACGCCCACGGGCGGGGTAGTGCCGGTCTCAGTCCGGTACCTCCGGTACAGGGCGCCCAAGTCCAGGGGGGCATCCGGGCCATCGGAGGGTTCGGGCAGGCCGTAGAACTCAGCGAGAGCGGCGAGGAGCTGTCCGCGGGTCGGGAGGCATCCGTGCTCGTCCATGTACCAGCGGACCATCGCGAAATACTGCTCCTCGTCGAGTCCGGGCAACTCCTCCTGCTCACCTTCCTGTTCGGCGCCCCCGCCCGTACGGACGTCAGCCTCCGGCTCTGTGGCGGCCACAGCCGCCGACGTCGACGTCCCCGTGGGCAGCTCCGCGCGCTTATCCAGGAGATGCAGCTCCGTCGCTTCGATGCCCGCGGCTGCGAGGCCGGACGGCCCGGTCTCGGCCAGCGGTAC